>CAZDGB010000056.1:0-26479 GCA_964504645.1 uncultured Planctomycetaceae bacterium
GGATTGGCGGCGTCGGAACCCGCTCAGCGGCAAGCGTTGATTCGGCGCGTCACGCAGAATTTGTTGGGACTTCCGCCGACGCCGGAGGAGATCGACGAGTTTCTCGCGGAGGATCGGCCCGACGCGTTCGAGCGGCTCGTCGACCGATTGCTCGCCTCGCCGCACTACGGCGAGCGTTGGGCCCGGCACTGGCTCGACGTCGTCCGCTTCGGCGAGAGCAACGGCTTCGAGCGCGATTTGCCGCGGCCGACCGCCTGGCACTATCGCGATTGGGTGATCGACGCCTTCAACGCCGATCTGCCGTATGCGGAATTCGTCCGGGCACAGATCGCGGGTTCGGCTGACCCCGCGAGCCTGAAAGCGCGCGGCTTCCTCGTCGCCGGGCCGCACGACACCGTCATTCCCGTCAGCGAGCGGATGCGGCAGACGATGCGGTTCGACGAACTGGAAGACCTGCTCGGCACGATTGGGCAGACGTTTCTCGGCCTGACGGTCAACTGCGCCCGCTGCCACGATCACAAGTTCGATCCTGTCTCACAAACAGAATATTACCAGTTGGCGGCAGTCCTCGCCGGCGTCGATCACGGCGAAGCGGAGTACATCCCGCCGGGTATTTCTGAGGAACTCGCTGCGGTTCGCAGCCGGATCGACGTGTTGTCTGCGAAGCTCCGCGATCAGGAATTGCCGTTGCGGAAGAAGATTCTGGCCGCCCGCAACCAGCAAGCGGCGGAGACCGCGCCGCCGCTGCCGCTCGCCGCGTGGGATTTTCGCCAGAGCCTACAGGATGCCGGAGGAAAGTTGCCGGTGACGATTCACGGCACCGCGAAGCAATCCGAAAAGGGATTGTCGGTCGATGGCCGCACGGGCTACGGCGCGACGGTTCCGTTGACGAAGCCGCTGCGCGAGAAAACGCTCGAAGTGAAAGTGCGGCTCTCGCAACTGGAACAGCAAGGCGCCGGGTGCATCAGCGTGCAGACGCTGGACGGCGTCGTGTTCGACGCGGTGGTCTTCGGCGAACAGGAGCCGGGCCGCTGGATGGCCGGCAGCAACAATTTCGCGCGGACGCAATCGTTCCACGGCGACGCCGAGAGCGATGCGAACAAAGACTTCACCGTGTTCGCCGTCGTCTATCGCGCCGACGGCACGATCGCCGGTTATCGCAATGGCCAACCGTACGGCCAGCCGTACAAGACCGACGGTCCGATCACGTACGAGGCGGACAAATCGCACGTCGTCTTCGGCTTGCGGCACTCTCCGGCCGGCGGCAACCGCATGCTGACGGGGGTCATCGCCTCGGCCCGTTTGTACGATCGGGCCTTGACGGCGGAAGAAATTGCCGCGAGCGCAGCGGCGGCGGAAGTCCTCATCACCGAGGCCGAACTCGCAGCGCTGCTGCCGGAACCGGAACGCTCCGCACGCGCGGCCCGGCAGCAGGAACTCCAGACGCTCCGGGACCGGGAAGCCGCGCTGGCGAAGAACGGTCCCGTTAAAGTTTACACCGCCGCGTTCACGCAACCGGGACCGGTCCATTACCTGAAACGCGGCAACGTGGCCGAACCTGGTGATGTCATGACGCCGAGCTCGCTTGCTGCGATTTCCGCGGGCGACAAAGCGTTTCGTCTGCGGCCCGAAGCCGTAGAGATCGAACGGCGGCAGGCCATCGCCGACTGGCTGACTTCGCCCGACAACGCGCTGGCCATCCGCACGATCGTGAACCGGTTGTGGCATTACCATTTTGGAGCCGGCTTCGTCGAGACGCCTAATGATCTCGGCTTCAACGGCGGCAAACCGTCGCATCCGGAATTGTTCGAGTGGCTCTGCCAGGACTTCGTCCGCTCCGGCGGCAACATCAAGCGCTTTCATCGGCAAGTGGTGACGTCGGCGGCGTATCGACAAGCGTCAAAGTCGCGTCCCGAGGCGTTGGCAAAGGACGCCGGCAATCGGCATCTGTGGCGAATGGCGCCGCGGAGGCTTGAAGCCGAGGCCGTGCGGGACGCGATGCTCGCGGTGTCCGGCGAGCTCAATGAAACGCTCGGCGGGGCGAGCTATCAGGATTTCAATTCGTATTTCTTCAAAGGGACACAGTTTTACGATCCAGTCGACGCCGACGACGCGAACGTCCATCGCCGGACGGTCTACCGGATGTGGGCCCGCGGCGGGCGGAGTCCGTTTCTGGATACGTTCGATTGCCCCGACCCGTCGACGACGACGCCGAAGCGGTCGAGCACGACGACGCCGTTGCAGGCGCTGGCGCTGATGAACAATGCGTTCGCGCTGCGGATGGCGGAGAGATTGGCGGCGCGGGTGGAAGGCGCTGCGAACCCGCAAGCGTCGATCGTGGCCGTTTACCGGTTCGCGTACGTACGGGAACCACAGGAGGACGAGATTCAGGCGGCGCAAAAGTTCGTTGAGCGCCGCGGACTCGTCGAGTTTTGCCGGGTGATCCTGAACAGTTCGGAGTTTCTCTATGTCGAGTAGATTCGACCGTCGGGAAATCTTGTCTTTCGCCACGCGGGGCTTGGCGGCGACCGCGTTGGCCGACCTGTTGCTCCGCGATACGGTTCACTCCGCCGAAATCGCCGGAGAAGCCGCCGATCCGCCGCCGCATCACACGCCGAAATGCAGCCGCGTCATTCAAATTTTTCTCTGCGGCGGGATGAGCCATCTCGATACGTTCGATTACAAGCCGCTCTTGGAAAAATATCACGGGCAGCCGTTGCCGTCTTCGGAGAAACCGGAAACGTTTTTCGGCAAGGTCGGGTTGTTGCGGAAGAACGATTGGGCTTTCCGGCAGCGCGGCGAGAGCGGGTTGTGGGTCTCGGAATTGTTTCCGCACATCGCCGAGGTCGCCGACGATTTGACGGTGATCAAGTCGATGGTCGCGGAGTCGGCGAATCACACGCCGGCGACGTTTCAGGCGAACACCGGCTTCCGGCTGAACGGCTTCCCGGTGATCGGCTCGTGGCTGTCGTACGGGCTCGGCTGTGAGACCGACGAATTGCCGGCGTACGTCGTGCTCCCCGATCCGCGCGGTATGCCGGCCGGCAGCACGATCAACTGGACGAACGGCTTTTTGCCGGCCCGGCATCAAGGGGTCGCGTTCCGCACGAAGGGCCAGCCGATCGGCGATCTGTTTCCGCCCGGCGAGTTCGACGCCGACGCGGAACAAGAGACGCGCGAATTTCTCGCGAAAGTCGATCAACGATTTCTGGAAGAGCATCCCGAAAGCGATCTCGCCGCGCGGCTGAAGAGTTACGAACTCGCCGCGAAGATGCAGCGCTCGATTCCCGCCGCGACCGATTTGTCGCAAGAGACCGCGGCCACGCAGGACGCTTACGGATTGAATCGCCCTGAAACGGCGGACTTCGGCCGCAGTTGCCTCCTCGCGCGGCGGCTGCTGGAAGAGGGCGTGCGCTACGTCGAGATTTTCTCCGGCGGGTCGTTCGGTTCGCCGCGCATCAACTGGGATGCCCACGAAGACGTCCGGGAGAACCATACGCAAGAGGCGCTCCGCGTCGATCAGCCGACGGCGACGCTGCTCCGCGACTTGAAGCAACGCGGAATGTTGAACGACACGCTGGTCCTCTTCACCACGGAGTTCGGCCGCACGCCGTTCACGCAGTCCGAAGCAAGCGTGGTCGGCGGCGGACGCGATCACAACATGTACGGCTTCTCGGTCTGGATGGCCGGCGGCGGCCTCAAGCCTGGCTTCGCGTACGGCGAAACGGACGATGTCGGCTGGAAATCGGTCCAAGACGTTGTCACCTGGCCCGACTTCCACGCCACCGTGCTGCACCTCTTGGGCATCGACCACGAGCGCCTGACGTACTATCACAACGGCATTCAACGACGTCTGACGAACGTCCACGGCCACGTCGTCCGCGAGATTCTGAGTTGAGGTGTTTTTGCCGCCAAAAGCACAAAAACGCACAAAAATAAAGACGAATCTCTCACAGGAAATGAGGCCGCCTTCGTCATTTCCCTTTTTGTGATCTTTGTGCTTTTTGCGGCTTACCTGCCGTTCTTCAGACACATCTTGCATTTTGTGGAAGGACCGCCATGCGGCGACGCCCGCTTTGCCTCAGTTTGTGTTTGTTTTTTGCGGGAAGCCTGCTGTCAGCCGAAGACTCCGCGGATCTCCAGCAGATTTTGAAACGCATCACCGATCAGCAGGACCGGCTGGAGATTCTCCGGGCGCAATTGACGACGCTGTCGGCGGCGCTGGGGCCGGTCACGCTGCGCAGCCGGCGGGGCGAACCGCGGTTTCGGCAACTCTATACGATCCGTCGCGACGGCAATGATCTCCAAGAGTTGATCGCCGCGCCGGGCATGATCTGCAGCAGCGCGCCACAATGGTCGCACGACGGGACGATGGTCGCCTTCGACGCTGTCGCGGCGACCGACGATTTCATCCCCAGCCAGATTTGGATCTACGCCGCCGCGGGGCCTTTCAAGGGGAGATTGCGGTATTTGTGCGCGGGCAACACGCCGTCGTGGTCGCTCGATGATTCCCGCATCGCCTTCACGATCAATCCCGGCAACCCCGACGGCATCGCGACCGGCGCATGGATCATCAACACCGATGGCACCGAGCGCGTGCGGCTCGGCGACGGCTGGTTCAGCCGCTGGTCTCCCAACGGCCGGCACGTCTGCGTCCATTCCAGCCTGCAATCGCCGGCGGGACTGAGGCTGTTCAATCTGGAGACCGGCGACGAGCGCGTGTTCCTGGGAAAAGAAGCCGAACAGGACGAGATCCTCGACGTCCAGTTCGGCGGCGCGACATGGACTCCCGACGGAAGCAAACTCGTCACGGTGGTCGTGCGCGGCAACGAACAGCAACTGATCACGATCGACAGTTCGGGCCTGCGCGAGTCGATTCAGATTGTGTATCGCGAGCCGGTCGGCAACCGCGTCCTCCTCGGCCCGCCCGATATGTCGCCCGACGGGAAGGAAATCGCCTTCGCCGTGCAGGAACCGAATCGCGGCGGACCGCGCTGGTCGAACTCCTGGCTCTACGTCGTCGCCGCGGACGGGAAAACTCCGCCGCGATTGCTGGAAGGCAAAAAAATCGGCACGCTCAACCGGACGATGCACTGGTCGAAGGATGGCCAACGGCTCGTCTTTTCCAGCGACCGCTGAATCGACTTGAGGATCAATATGCGAATTCGGACCGCGACACGTTGGATTTGGGTGGCACGCCCGGAGTCTTCGACGGGCGTGGCGATGGAGCAAAAGACCACGCCCTTCACAAAGCCTCAGGGCGTGTCACCCTTATTTTGCTGCTACCTGATTCTGGGGCTGGCGCTGTGGGAAATGCCCAAATATGGCAGCGCGGACGACTCGCCGCGCGAATCAGCGGAGACCAGGTTGATTCTGAAACGGCTGGCGGAGCAGGAGCAGCGCATCGCCGACTTTCAGGCCCAGTTGTCCACCCTCACCATGTCGATGGCCGGCGTGCCGGGGCCGCCGGCCATCGCGCCGCGCAGCCGGCGCGGCGAACCGCGGTTTCGACAACTGTTTACCATCAACCGCGACGGCACCGATTTGCGGGAACTGTTTGCGGCGCCGGGCATGATCACGACCACCATGCCGAACTGGTCGCACGACGGGAAGATGATTGCCTGCGAATCGGTCGCGAGGACCGACGTCTTCGTGGAAAGCCGCCTCTGGATCTACGCGGCGGCGGGGCCGTTCAAGGGGATGATGCGCTATCTCTGCGCAGGGAACACGCCGTGCTTCTCGCCCGATGACTCCCGCATCGCGTTCATGATCAACGGGGGCAATCCCGACGGCGTGGAAGGCGGGGCGTGGGTCATCAACGCCGACGGCACCGACCGCGTGCGGCTCGGCGACGGGTGGTTCACCCGCTGGTCGCCGAACGGACGCCACATCTGCGTGTACGCCCACTTCACACAACCGCCGAGTTTGAAACTCTACAACCTCGAAACCGGCAACGAGCGGTTTCTGCTCGGGAAAGAAGAAGGGCAAGAGGAGGAAATCTCGGTGATCTTCGGCGGCGCGACCTGGTCGCCCGATGGGGAAAAGCTGGTGGCGCTGGTCGAGCGAAACAACGAGCAGCAGTTGATCACGATCGACATGACGGGCTTTCGCGATTCGATTCGCGTGATCTATCGCGAACCGCTGGGCGACCGAAAGTTTTGGGGCCCGCCGACGATGTCGCCGGACGGCGCCGAGATTGCGTTCTGCATCCGAGAAGGGAAGCAGAACGGGAACGCGCCGCAGTCGTTGAATTGTTGGCTGTACCTCGTGGCCGCCGACGGCAACAGCGAGGCGCGGCTGTTGGAAGGTCGGAAAATCGGCACGATCAACCTCGGCCCGGATTGGTCGCGCGACGGCAAGCGGGTGGTATTTTCGAGCGAGCGTTAACGCTCTTGAGGATCTTCATGCGAACCTGGATGACGACTCTGACCCGATGTGGCTCGCTTTGGATTTGGGTGGCGCGCCCGGAGTCTTCGAAGGGTGTGGCGATGGAGCAAAAGGCCACGCCCTTCACAAAGCCTCAGGGCGTGCCACCCAAAATGTATCTGATCCCGCTATTCGCGTTATGGGTCATTGCCGGAATCAGCAGTGCGGACGACTTGCCGCGCGAATCACCGGAAATCCGGCTGATCCTGAAGCGGTTGGCCGAGCAGGACCAGCGCATCGCCGAGATGCAGACGCAGTTGTCGACGCTGACCGCGTCGTTGGCCGGCGTGCAGGGGCCGCCGGGTCTGGCGCT
The DNA here is from genome assembly GCA_964504645.1 of uncultured Planctomycetaceae bacterium. Lineage (GTDB taxonomy): Bacteria > Planctomycetota > Planctomycetia > Planctomycetales > Planctomycetaceae > CAZDGB01. Next base: position 6,740 of record CAZDGB010000056.1, read on the forward strand.
GCGCAGCCGCAAGGGAGAGCCGCGGTTTCGACAACTCTTCACGATCAACCGCGACGGGACCGACTTGCGGGAATTCTTCTCGGCGCCAGGGATGGTCACGACCAGCACGCCGATGTGGTCGCATCGCGGCACGATGCTGGCGTGCGATTCCGTGCCGACGACGGACGCCGTCGTCGAGAGCCGGTTGTGGATCTACGCGGCGGCGGGGCCCTTCAAGGGGACGTTCCGCTATCTGTGCGCGGGGAACACACCGTGCTGGTCCCCCGACGATTCCCGCCTCGCATTCATGATCAACCCCGGCAACCCGGATGGCGTCGAAGGCGGGGCGTGGATCATTAACGCCGACGGCACCGGACGGATGCGGCTCGGCGACGGCTGGTTCACGCGGTGGTCGCCGAGCGGACGCCATATCTGCGTCTACGCGTACTTCACGCAGCCGCCGAGTTTGAAGCTCTACAATCTCGAAACGGGCAACGAGCGGTTTCTGCTCGGCAAAGAGGAAGGACAGGAGGAAGACATCTCGGTGATCTTCGGCGGCGCGAACTGGTCGCCCGACGGCGAAAAGCTGATCACGCTGGTGGAGCGCGGCGGCGAGCAGCAACTGATCACGGTCGACATGACGGGCTTTCGCGATTCGATCCGAGTGATCTATCGCGAGCCGATCGGCGATCGGAAACTGGTCGGCCCGCCGGTGATGTCGCCCGACGGGACCGAGATCGCCTTCAGCATCCAGGAAAACGACCCGAACGACGGCAACGCCACGCAGTGGTCGAACTCGTGGCCGTACCTCGTGGCGGCGGACGGCAAAAGCGAACCCCGGCTGTTGGAAGGGAAGAAGATCGGCCACATCAACCGCGGTATGGACTGGTCGCGCGACGGCAAGCGGTTGGTGTTTTCGAGCGAACGGTAGTCGCCGGCCGTTTGCATTCGACTAAGTAGTCCGCAGATTTCGCAGATGGACGCAGATTAAATTCAGAAGGCGAGAAAAAAGCGTCAGCCGAAATTACGGGTCAATCGAATCTCAGCCCATTTTGAGCCTCTTAGAGGCCAGTTTCCTGTCTCTTATCTGCGTCAATCTGCGAAATCTGCGGATCGTTTCTTCATTGCTATTTCACTTCCGCGTCCCGCGGCACAATCTCGTATTGGTGCGTCTTCGGCCGTTTTAACTCCGCGATCTCCGCTTCGAGTTTCTGCAACTCCGCGGAATCGGTGTCCCCCGAAAGCTGACGGAATCGCTGGTTCTTCTCCACGATCTTCTGCCGCAATGTTTCGGCCTGATCGTAGTCCGCGCCGGCGCGGATTGGGAAACCGACGAGCATCGTCGGATTGACGGCGGCGATCTGGCCGTCGATCTTCAGCGCGTAGTTCCCCGACGGCAGCCCGCCGCCGGCAATCACGAAGTATTCGACGTCTTTGGGATAGATCGGCGTCGGCGGCTCCGGTAAGCGGGTCAACTGCAACTGGAACCGCACCCGCTCGCCGTCGCGGTGGAAGTCCGACATCAGCGTCTGCATGTCGGAATCGACTTCACCGTCGGTGTCGATTTGCAGGAGGAACTCGGCGTGCGGCAGCTTCAGGGCCTGCAGCAGAATGCGCGAGGCCCGTAGAGAACCGTAGGACGACAGGTGCCTGCCGTTCTCGGTGAGAGGCAGGCTTTTCCACACGCCATCGACTTCGTGAAACCCGCGGGGGGGATCGGGCCCGCTGATCGGCGGCGACGCGGTGCCGGCCTGGTTCAACGTCGTCGCCTCCGTCCGGTCGAACAGATCGACGAGCCAACCGCCGCGGCGCGCGGCGAGTTCGCGGATCGCCTGCGCATACTTCGCCAGCGTCGGATTGTGGCGGCTCGCATCCGCCAGCGGTCGCTGCGGCGTCTCGTACTGGTGCGGCGTGAAGAACACCAAGCGACTCTGCAAAGGCGACAAGTCGTCCAGCAGTTTTTCGTACTGGGCCGTAAACTCTGGCAGACCCGTTTCTCCGGCGAACGACTCCCGGGTGCCATACGCCAGGAGGAGCAGCGTCGGTTTCAATTCGCGGACGAGTTCCAATTGCTCGTCATAGCCGCGCACTCTCGCCCAGACATCGTCGCCGCTCGCGCCGAGATTGCGAAATGTCACGGCGGTCTGCGGCACCGCTGAGGTCAGTGCGGTTTCGAGATAGCCCCGTTCGGCCTCCCGTGCGGCAAACGTGCCTCCGAGGAACACGACGCGGTCGCCGTCGCGTAGTTCGAACTTCGGCGGATCGGCCGGAAGCGTCAGGCCGCTGAGAATGCTCAGTGCAAACGGCACGATGCAAAATGTGGAAAATCGAAACGTCCCGTATTCATCAGCCATCGGGCGTAATCCTCCCTGCGGTTCGCACGGCACATCCTATGTTGCGACAAGATGTTACGCAATTCTTCGAGCACGGATCAACTGTTTGACATTCATCCGCCGATGAGGGTATATTAGAAAGCACGTCGGATATTGCCTTGCCGTACCGCAGACGCCTGCCAAGGAGCCTCGCATGTTGGTGATTCCCGGTCAGTTCGGACGCGATACCTGCGATGGTTACAGCCGGCGAGAACTGCTCCGCATCGGCGGATCTTCCGTGCTCGGGCTCTCGCTCGCTTCTCTCTTGAAAAGCGAAAAAGCCCACGCCAACGAAGAGGAACGCTACGGCGGCATCGGCTTCGGCAAGGCGAAACACGTCATCCTCTGCTATCTGCAAGGCGGACCGAGCCATCTCGATCTGTGGGACCCGAAGCCCGAAGCCGCGGATAACGTTCGCAGCGAGTTCCAGCCGATCAACACCGTCCTGCCCGGCACGCAGTTCACGGAGCTCTTGCCGAACCTGGCGAAAGTCCTCGACAAGACGACGCTCCTACGGGCTGTCAGTTACACGCCGGTGGGGCTGTTCAATCACACGGCGGCCATTTATCAGATGATGACCGGCTACACGGCGGACAAGGTCAGTCCGTCGGGCCAGTTGGAGCCGCCGAGTCCGAAGGATTTCCCGAACTACGGCTGCCACATCATCAAGGCGAAGCCGCCCGAAGTGCCGATGCTGCCGTACGTCATGCTGCCGCGGCCGCTGCAGGAAAGCGGCGTGATCGGCAAGGGAGGCACGGCGGGCTTTATGGGCCGCGCCTACGACCCGTACTATCTCTATCCGCCCGGCGACGACATGGACATGGCGAAGATGGACCGCATCCGCGTCGACGACCTGCAGTTGCGGCCCGATATTCCGCAGGATCGGCTCGCCCGCCGGGCCAGTCTCCGCGAGAACGTCAACGCCAGCTTCGATTCGCTGGAGAAATCGGTCAGCAAGTACGCGCTGAACGAGTACTACGACAAGGCGCTGTCGCTCGTGTTGTCCGGTAAGGCGCGTGAAGCGTTCAACCTCGAAGCCGAGAAGACCGAGACCCGCGACCGCTACGGCAAGAACACGTTCGGCCAAAGCTGCCTGTTGGCCCGACGCTTGATCGAAGCCGGCACCCGCGTCGTGCAGGTGAACTGGCCGAAGGTCGCCAACTCCGACAATCATTCGTGGGACGTGCATGCCGGCTTGCCGCAGCGGATGAAGAACCAGAATTCGCCGATGCTCGACGCCGGCCTGTCGGCCCTGATCGAAGACCTCGAACAGCGCGGCATGCTGAAAGATACGCTGGTCCTCGCCGTGGGCGAATTCGGCCGCAGCCCGAAGCGCGGCGTGAGCACGTCGGGCAACAGCAACACGCCCGACGGCCGCGACCACTGGCCGTACTGCTATACGGGCCTCATCGCCGGAGCCGGCGTGAAGCGCGGCCATGTCTGGGGCAAGTCGGACCTGACGGCGTCCGCTCCGGTCGAGAACCCGGTCCATCCGATCGAACTCCTCGCGACGATCTATCACAGCGTCGGCATGAATCCCCGCAAGACGGTGTACAACCACCTGAATCAGCCGCGGGAAATGGTCAACGCCGACGCCGTGACGGGAATTCTGTCGTAGCACGGCAAGAAATCGAAGCAATCCCGCGAACCCCGGCGTCTTGCCGGGGTTCTTTTCGTTTTGTAGGGTGGGCTTTGCCCACCAGCCTGAGAGTCGATGAGAAGAATTGGTGGGCACAGCCCACCCTACAAAACATGCCTTACTTTCGTTTCGCCCTCCTCTGCCTGATTTGGGGCAGCAGCTTTCTCCTGATGAAGCGGGCCGGCGCGGGGCTGTCGCCGTGGGCCATCGGGGCCGGTCGCGTGCTGACGGGGATGTGCACGCTGCTCGTGATTTCGCAATGGGCCAGACTCAATGGTCCGTCCTCCGCGAAACCGCCGGCGAATTCGGTGGCCCAGACATTCCTATCTGGGCGCGTCGCGCGGTCGCAGTGGCCGGCGCTGCTCGGCGTGATGCTGATGGGCTACGCGATTCCTTACTCGACGCAGCCGCTGTTCATCAGCCGGACGGGAAGCAGTTCGCTCGCGGCGATGGGCGTCGGTTTCACGCCGCTGTTCACGCTCGTCTTTTCGATTCCCATTCTCGGCATCCGCCCGACGCTGAAACAAACGCTCGGCGTCCTCGGCGCGCTGGTGTGCCTGTTGCTGCTGCTCGTCGACAGCGCGGAACGGTCGCTCGCGCCGGTCGACATGCTGCTGCTCTTCAGCACGCCGCTGCTCTATGCGTTGGCCAACATCTGGATGCGGATGTCGCTGGCGGACGTGCCTCCCATCGTGCTGACGACGATCTGCCTGGGAATCTCCGGACTGTTGTTGTTGCCGCTGGCGTGCACGATGCCCGCGCCGCCCGGCTTCTCGACCGCCGTGCTGCCGCTCTCCGTGGGATGCCTTATCGTGCTCGGCATCTTCGGCACGGGACTGGGCATGCTGCTGTTCAATCAACTCGTGCAGGAGCAAGGCCCGCTGTTCGCCGCGATGGTGACGAACCTGACCCCCATCGGCGCCGTGCTCCTCGGCTGGGCCGACGCCGAGCGCGTGACGTCGCTGCAAAGCATCGCCCTCGCTGGCGTGGTGGCGTGCGTCGCCGTGGTGCAGTGGGGCGCGCTGACGGCCCCTCCGAAATAAAGCCGCGGTTGGCAACCGCGGTCTTCTTCGTCTTTTCGCCGCAGGAGGAAGACCACGGATGCCATCCGCGGCTTTGCAGATCACGCGAACAATTCGCGGATCGGTTCCCCGTGGTCGACGAGGCGCACCGGGCGGCCGACTTTGTCGGGGATCATCTGGCCGTGGTCGATGCCCAGAACATGATACAGGCTGGCGATGAGGTCGCCGGGGCCGAGAGGACGGTCTGCCGGTTCGCCGCCGTTGGACGTCGTCCCGCCAATGATCTGGCCGCCCCGGACGCCGCCGCCAGAGAGGACGGCCGACATCGCTTTCGGCCAGTGGCCGCGGCCGGCGTAGCTGTCGACGGTGGGAGCGCGTCCGAACTCGCCGTACGCCGCGACCAGCACGCGCTCCGCCAGGCCGCGCTCGTGGAGGTCTTCGATCAGCGAGGCGAACGCCTGGTCGTACATCGGCAGCCGCTTGCGAAGGTTCTTTTCAATCGTGTAGTGGTCGTCCCACCAATCGACATCGCGTTCATAGAGATTGATCGTGACGAACGTCACGCCGGCCTCCACGAGCCGGCGGGCCAGCAGTGCGCCCTGTCCGTAGGCGTGGCGGCCGTAGCGGTCGCGCAGCGCCTCGGGTTCGCGCGTCACGTCGAAGACGTCGTGAATCCGTTCCCCCGACAGTAGATGGTAAGCCTGCGACTTCGCCGTGGAATGAGGCAATGTCGCGGCTCGTTGATCAAGCTCCGCGCGGACGGCGTCCATCCGCTGGAGGAGTTCGCGGCGGTTGCCAAGCCGACCGAGGTCGATGTCCTTCGCCAGCTTGAACTCCGGCGGCTTGTAGTTGCCGAGCGTCGGGTCGCCGCCGGCGTTCACCGCGTGGTACTGGCTGCCAAGATAGCTGGCTCCCTGGAAGAAGCCGTAGAACGACCGGTAATCTTCGGGGATGCAGACGTAAGCCGGCATGTCGGGCTGATTCGGGCCGCGGAACTTCGCCGCGACCGCCCCTTCCGCGGGATTCTGCTGCGGCTTGTCGCGCATCAACGGCTGGACGTAGCTCGTCTGCGTCAGATGGGCCGCGTCGTAATGGCACGACCAGTCGTGCGTGATCGAGCGGACGACCGCCAGATGCTTGCCGATCGCCGCGTGCCGGGGCATCAGTTCGCAGACGTCGAGCCCCGGCAGATTGGTATCGATCGACGAGAACGGCCCGCGGACCTGGGCCGGCGCGTTTGGCTTGCGGTCGTACAGATCGATGTGCGACGGCCCGCCCGTCATCCAGAACAGAATGACCGCCGTCTTTTCGGCCGGCGAGTTCGCCGCCTGCAACTGCGCGAGCTGTCCGACGCTTAGCGCGCCGAAGCCTCCCATGCCGAGCTGCAGGAAGGATCGCCGCGGCAACCCGGCGGGCGTGTGTTCGGCCAGAGCGTGGATGTTGAACATGAGCGCCTCCCAAGGCCGCGGATGGCATCCGCGGTTTTCTTCATTGGCGTCGTTCGGAAGACCGCGGTTGCCAACCGCGGCTTTGTTTTCACGCGAGGACTTCGGCCATCGGCTCCCCGTGGTCGAGGACCGGCACGGGGCGGTTGAACTTGTCGTGGACGCGAGTCTCGGAGTCGATTCCCAAGCAGTGATACATTGTCGCGGCGATGTCCGCCGGGCCGTAGCGCCGCGTGATCGGATACCCCGCGTGCGGATCGCTCTGGCCGACGACCTGGCCGGACTTGATCCCCGCCCCGGCGAAGAACATCGAGCCGCACGCGCCCCAGTGATCGCGGCCGCCGAGCGTATTGATCTTCGGCGTGCGGCCGAATTCGGTGAGATAGACGACGAGCGTCGATTCGAGCAAGCCGCGCTGCTTCAGGTCGGAAACGAGAGCGGCGAACGCCTGATCGACGCCGGCGACGTTGTAGCCGCGCTTCACCATTTCCGACACGTGCGGGAACTTCTGCTCGGGGACGTTGTGGATGTCCCACAGGTTGCCGTAGTCGTTGTCGTAGCCGTAGTCGACGAGGACGAAGCGGGCGCCGGCTTCGACGAGGCGGCGGGCCATCAGACAGCGGCCGCCGATCTTCGTGCGGCCGTAGTCGTCGCGAACGGCGTCCGATTCCTGCGTCACGTCGAAGGCCTGCCGGACCTGCGGCGCCGCCAATAGCCGCAGCGCACCTTCGTAGTGGCCTTCGACGCCCCCAAAGCCGCGGATGCCATCCGCGGTCTTCAATCCCGTTTCCAACGTCGAACGCAAATCCGAGCGGCTTTGCAACCGGCCGAGCGTCATGCCGTCGGGATAACGCAACTCGGGCGGATTGAGATTCTCGTCGGAGAATGGCAACGGGTCTTCGGCCTTTTTGCCGACGGTGAAATCGGGCTGCTCCGGTTGCCCGCCGACGCAGAACGGCGCGTACTGCCCGCCGAGCCAGCCGCCGACGAACAGGTTGTGCGGCGGCGGACCGGGCCGCGTCACGCCCGGCACGGCGACGTAGCCCGGCAACCCGTTCCGTGGCCCCATCAGGTACTGCACGATGGAGCCGATGTTCGGCTCGGTGAAGAGCTGGGCCGCCGTCACTTTGCGGCCGGACAGCGTGTAAACCTGGCTCAACAGATGGTCGTCGCTGTCGTGCGAAAAGCTGCGGACGACAGCGAGATCGTTGGCGATTCGCGAAAGTTTCGGACACGCCTCGTTGAAGAAGACTCCCGGCAGCGACGTGGGAATGGCCCCTAACGTGCCGCGAATTCCTTCCGGCGCTTCGGGCTTCGGGTCGAAGGTTTCAATGTGCGTGCAGCCGCCGCCGAGCCACAGATAGATAACCGACTTCGCCTTCGCCGCGGGATCGGGCTCGAACGCCGCGTGGGCCGGCCGCAGCATCGTCGGCAGCACGCTTGCCGACAGCGCCAGCGGGCCGATTTTCAGCAGATCGCGGCGTGCGACCAGACTGTGCAGCCCGAACTTCTGCGCGGGGGTTAAGGCAGACTGAGACATCAGGAACTCTCTTCAATTAACGGTGATTCATCTTACCTTGTCGGCTGGTGGGGCGGCAAGACATCAACCGAATTCCATGCGTGCGTCCTGCGGCTTCGAACACGAAAAATACAGGAACACCACCGCGGCTGGACACGTCTAAAATTCCGGATCACGTCGGCGAACGGCTCACTTCCCCCTTCCTGTCTTTGAAAAGGAGCTGGTCATGCGGACTCGAAATCTCGTCTGTGCAATAGCGATCGCGGCGGCGCTCACCGGTTGCGGCCAATCGAGGCAGAGTGTTACCGAGAAGGAGGAATCGCCTGCGCCGGTGATCGCAACGGAATCTCTGGCGGGCGGCTACGTTCTGGGAGAACCCCTGCAGCATGCCAATCTCGTCGTGTATCCCGTGATCAGCAAGTCGGCGCGCGATGACGATCGCTTCATCACGTTGGATGAAGGATTGCAGTCAGGCGTCGTGGAAGTGTTTGAAGTCGGCGCGCGGCCACTCGTGCCGGCATCTGCTTCCGAGGCAGGCGACAACCTCGTGGCGGACGCCGAGAAGGCGACTTCCGATGATGTCGGCCGAGAGGATGAAGAAATGATCGTGGAAGAATTCGCGGCAGGCGACGTCAATCGGTTGCTGGTCGTCAATCGCGCGGACAAGCCGCTCTATCTGATGCCCGGCCAGGTTATCGTCGGCGGCAGTCAGGATCGGACGGTTGCGCAAAGCGCAATCATCGCCGCTCACAGCGCGCCGACGGAGATCGACGTCTACTGTGTGGAGCACGGACGTTGGGGGCAACGCGACAGTGCGGAAGCGGGCGAAGTGATTCTCGCATTTAGCGTCGATCCGGAGCAGGCCGATGAACTGATCCACGAAGCCAACAGCGGGAAATTCGTCAAGGAGGCCGGTCTGCTAAATAAAGGAAGTCGCGTCGCCGCCGCGGACCACAAAGGCCAGCAGGAAGTCTGGGATGAAGTCGCGAAAGCCAACGGAAAATTGAACGTCAATTCTGCGTCCGGCGCCTTCACTTACAACTTCGTGGATCAAGACGTTCAGGCCCAATTGCAGCCATACGTCACAAATCTGGAAAGCTTGTCTCAGCAAGACTGCGTAGTCGGCGTGATTGTCGCCATCAATGGCCGGCCGGAAACAGCCGACGTTTTCGAATCCACGCCGCTGTTCCGCAAGTTCTGGCCGAAGCTGCTGAAAGGCTATAGCCTCGACGCGTTGCATGCCGCGGACGAAGAGGGTGCGGCAGCGACGTGCGGCCGCGCCGATGCCGAGGCGTTTCTGGCGTCCATTCTTCCCGCCGCCGATGAAAGTGCGGAGGACTCATCCAAAGGGCTGGTCGTCAGCCGTCGCGAAAGCGACAAGAGCGTAAGCTTTTCCGCGGGCGGCAGCGGAATGATGGGGGGCATGGGAATGGGCGGCATGGGCGGAGCCGTCCACTCCTCGGGCTTCTCAAAATGAACCGCGTCAATGCCGCGAAGTGAATTCGCGGGAGCGCAGGAGCGTCCACAAGACGTCCTCCCACGCCAGCCGACGATTCGGGGCTTGCGAGACGTAGGTCAGAAACGCCACGGCTGTCGCGTCGTTCGGCGTGCGCGAAAGAGCGGAGAGATACAACTCGTCGAGAATTTCCCGATCCGACAACTGTTGGCTCAAGAGCCGCGACAGTTGATTCTCCGCGTGGCTCAGCTTCGCGGCCACCGTCGGGCCGTTCATCAGTTCGAGCGCCTGGGCCAGCGAGAACTCGCTTTCGCGGGCGCACTCGCAGGCGAGTTCCCGCGCGGGCTGGCCGAACGTCTTCATGAACGGGTGCCGGTCGTAGCCGAGATAGCGGCTCGGCTGCTGAATCACGTCGTTGTCCGGCAGTTGGATCGCCCGGCGGCCGGCCGGATGATTCTCATACGTTTCTGGCACTCCCGTCGCGGCGCAGATCGCGTCGAGCAGCACCTCGGCGGGCAGCGTTTTGACGACGGCGTGCGAGAAATACTTGTCATCGGCCTGATTGAATTCGTTCGTTTGCGCGCTGAGCTGGTACGTCCGCGAATTGGCGATCGTCCGAATCACATGCTTGAGATCGAATTCGTGCGCCGTGAAATCGGCGGCGAGCGCGTTCAGCAATTCGTCGTTCGCCGCCGGGTTCGATTCGCGGAAATCGTCGACCGGATCGACAATGCCGCGACCCGCGAGGTGATACCACAACCGGTTGACGACCGATTTCGCGAAGAACGGATTGCCGGGTTGCGTCAGCCAATTGGCGAGCGCCGCGCGGCGATCTTCGCCGATCTCGAACGTCGGCATCGCGCCGCCGAGGAACTTCGGCGGAACAACTTTGTTTGTGCGCGGCTGGACGATCTCCGCCGCGCCGCCGTTGAGGCCGATGAACACCGGACGGTGTTCCGGGTTGCCGACGCCGGGATGTTTCCCGTCGCGCGTCTGCTGGACCTGTGTGAAGAACGCGGCGAGGCCGTGATAATCGTCCTGCGTCCACCGCTCGAACGGGTGGTTGTGGCACTTCGCGCATTGCAGCCGGATGCCGAGGAACAGGCTCGCCGTGGTCTCGGTGAGATCGTGCTGAATCAAATCGCCGGGGTTCTTCGGCTCGCGGACGACGCAATAGAAATTGACCGGCCCGCTTTTGTACGAATGCCCCTGCGACGTGAGCAACTCGCGAACGACGTCGTCGAACGGCCGGTTCTGCTGCAGCGCCGTGCGCAGCCAGGCATGGTACGACTTCACGCCGTTCGGTTGGATCAGCGTCTTCTTGATGCGGAGCACGTCGCCCCACTTCATCGTCCAGAAGTCGACGTAATCGTCCCGCGCCAGCAGTGATTCGATCCATTGGCTCCGCTTGTCGCCGTCGCCGTTCGCTAGAAACGCCCGCACGTCCGACGGCGTCGGCAACGTGCCGGTGATGTCGAGCGATACGCGGCGAATGAACTCCTCGTCGGTGCATAGTTCGGACGGCGCGATGCCGAGCAGCTTCAGTTTCGCGAAGACGTGCCGATCGACATAGTTCGCTTCCGGCGGATTGGGCCATTGGAAGCTCGGCGGGACGTCGAGATACGTCAGCCGCACCGTTTGCACCTGGTCGAGATACCGGCACAGCACGGCGACTTCGCCGCCGCGATGGAACTCGACGAACCCATCCGGCGACACGCCGGCGATGGCCGGCTCGCTGCTGGTGAAGACCGTCAGTCGCGTGACGTCGCGTTCGGATTTGTCGCCGAACTTGGCGATCACGGCGAGTTGCTGATATCTGGCTGGAGCGGGCAACGCTCTTGAACCCGGCAGTACCGTCAGGCTGGACACGGCCGGCAATCCGGCGGGGTCGTCCGGCAGACCCTCGGCGATCCACGCTTCAAGAATCCTCGCCGACGCACTGTTCGGCGCGAAACGGCGGCCTCCCTGATGCGGAATCAACCCCTGCGCCTTGGCGAGAATCAGGCTCGCCGCGGGGTCGAGACGATTCGCCCGACGGCCGCGCTCTTCGTGCGAGACGGCGAGAAAATCCGCCGCGGGATCGAAGCCCCACAGGCTCAGCCGAAACCCGCCGCGGCCGCTGGGTATGCCATGGCAACTGCCGGCGTTGCAGCCGCTGGTGTTGAAGACGCTCATCACTTCGCGGCGGAAACTATGCGGTGTCTTAGCGGCGCTGTTCTGCACGGTGACGGGGAGTGAGACGGTCAATTCGCCGAGGCGGGCCGTGACCTGACCGACGCCGTCGTTCGTCGGCGTGACGTAACCGCTGGGTGAGGTACTGACAATTGCATCCGAGGACCATTCGCAGAACTGGGTGACATCGCGGAGTTGACCGGCGGCGTCCTGGGCCGTGATCACGAGTTGTTGGGTAGCGCGCGGTCCGTCGAGCGCGATCGATTCGGGTTGAACGATCAATCTGGTCGGCGACCCGACCAGCGGGTTGAGCTCGGCCGCCTCGCTTGCGCTTCGCCGACCACTGACGACGCAAACCAACGCGGCCAGAAGCAAAGTCGCTTGAAGCGCTCGCCCCCTCTCCCTAACCCTCTCCCCCGCGGCGGGGGCGAGGGGACCGGAGAAAGGCGGCGGCGAACTGTAGGACGTCGTCATGTGGGCGTTCCCGGGATGACGGATCAGGCGAGGACATCGTGAATCGGTTCGCCGCCGTGGGCGACGGCGACGGGGCGGTTGGCGTAGTCGCGGATCTGATGATGCGGGTCGATTCCCAGGCAGTGGTAAATCGTTGCGCAGATGTCGCCGGTGCTGACGGGCAGGCTTTGTACGTATGCGGCCTGAGCATCGGACGCGCCGTAGACGGTTCCGCCCTTAATGCCGGCGCCGAACATCACCATCGAATAGCAGAACGTCCAATGGTCGCGGCCGGCGTTCTTGTTAATCTTCGGCGTGCGGCCCATCTCGCTCAGCACCACCACCAGCGTCTCGTCCAACTGGCCATGACGCTCCAAATCTTCGAGCAAGGCCGTGCAACTCTGATCGAAGCACGGCAGATGATAGTTCTTGTAGATCGGGAAGTTCTTGTTGTGCGTGTCCCAGCCTTCGTACTGGGCCTTGATGCGCTCCCAGTACGTGTCCCAGGTGACGTTGATGAACCTCACCCCCTCGCCGACGAGCCGCCGGGCGATGAGCGAGCAGTTGCCGAACATCGACTTGCCGTACCGATCGATCAAAGCTGGGTCGGCGGTGGACAGATCGAACGCCGCTTTTACTTTCCTCGAAGTCAGCAGATTCCAGGCTCGCTGCTGGTACTGATCAAAATTGACCTGCCCCGCCCCCTTCCGGAGTTGATCGTCGAACTGGTCGATCAGCGTCTTGCGGGAGTTGAGCCGATCGAGCGTGACGCCGTCGGCCAGCACGCCGTGCGGAATCTTCGGTTCGCCGCGCAGGATTTGCGGCGCGAATTGTTCCTCCGGCGGGTTGTCGACGTAGGGGGAGCACTCGGTGAAGAACGGATCGTAGCGCTTGCCGAGATATCCCGCGTACGGCCCCGGATAGCGGATTGCCGTCCCCCAGCCGAGATAGCACGGCATGTAGACGTACGACGGAAAGTCGTTGTTGTTCGGCGTGAGGTACTGGCAGACCGAGCCCATGCTGGGCGGGTAAGTGTCCTTCGTCGTGGTGATGTCGCTCAGCGTCTGCTCATAGCCGGTGTAGCTGGCCAGCGGATTATGACAACCCGCCTTGTGATTCACCGTGCGGACGATGGCCGCCTTGTGCATCCACTTCGTGAGCCGCGGCATGTGCTCGCAGATGTCGATGCCCGGCACGTTCGTCGGCACCGGGTTGTACTCGCCGCGGATATCGGCCGGGGCGTTGGGCTTCATGTCCCACATGTCTTGCGTGCCGGCCCCGCCGAGGAGATACAGCACGATGACGCTCTTCGCCTTGCCCTCGAAGGCTTTCCCGGCCGCTTGTTCGGCCTGAAGCATCGTCGGCAGATTAAATAATCCGCCGAGGGCCGAGAGCCCGCCGACCTGCAAACTTTCCCGCCGAGTGATGCCGTCGCAGCAGCGCCGCGGACTTCCCAAGAGTTGGAGCATGGGACGATCTCCTGGATCAGAAGCGGATGATCGGACAGGAAATAAAGTGATCGCGCCGCTTCATCTTAACAACTATCGCCTTTGATGCGTTTCCAGTTCGCGTTTTTATTGAAATTTTTCCCACATTGCAAACAGTCGTGCGATCTCAAGGCCGGATGTATTAGCGACGGCTCCGCTCTGCCAGCTTTCACTCCACCCATTTCAGGGCGTCGCGCTATTCAACGTTTTCGTCTTACCTTTCTCGGTGCAGATCACCTTGCACGACGGATGTTCGTTGGCGAATTTCTGCGCCCGGAGCGCGGTAATTTTAGTCTGAGTTATCTGCAGCGATTTCAACGCAGAGGCCTCCTGGAGTCGATCCAGTGCCCGATTCGTAATTCCCGTTCCCCTCAGACCCAGATGCACCAGCGCCGCCGTTTGCAGCGTTTCGATTCCCCGATCGCTGATCCGTTTGTTGGCGTCCAATGTCAGGCTGGTCAGCGACAGGCCGGATAGATGCGTGAGGCCCGCATCCGAGATCGCATTTCCGCTCAGGTCCAGCGTCCGGATCGGCAGAGAGCTGATCGCCTCCAGATCGTCGTCGCGGAGATTCAGGTTTCCCAAGAGCAGCGAGCTCAGTTGTCGAAAGCCGCGCAGCGCGACAAGCCCCGTTCCATTCACCTGCGTGTCGCTGAGATCGAGGTAATACAAATTTCCCAGCTTGGTCAGTTGCAGCAGATCCTGGTTCGTGAGCGCCGTCCCCACCGCCGACAAATATCGCAATCCCGAAATCTGGGAGAGTTCCGCGACGTCGTCTCTGGTGACGGGCGCGCGGGGGAGCAGCAAACTTTGCACACTCGATCCCTTCAGAAATTCCCAGCCTTCCTCCGTGATCGGTTTCGCCGGGACATTCGAGGTTCCTGGAAATCCGAAATTGACCGTCTGCAAACGGGCGATCTCTCCCGGCAGATCCTGCATGCGGCTGATGGTCCGCGCCTGTCCGTCACTCAACGAGACGAAGATCACCGCCCCGTGCCGGACGGCCCACTCCGCCGCGGCCCGTTCCGCCTGCGGGTTGGCCGTCAGCGCCGGCGGTGCAGCGATCGGCACAGAATCGAGGAACTCCAGCGTCGGTGGAGTTTCTTCGAGGAGCTTGTCTCCCTGAATCGTCTGGCCCTGGCCGTCTGCGAGGAAGTAGATCTTGCAGTCGGGGTGGCCCGCGGCGAATCGGCACACCCGCTCGGCGGTGACCTGCTCGCTGCGGACATCGAGCATTCGCAATTGGCGACAGTTGTCCAGCAGGTCGAGCGTGCGGTCTGTAATGCCTGTGTTTCCCAACCTAATCGCTTCGAGAGCCGGTTTGGCCAACTGTTCGACGGCGACATCGGTCACTCCGGTCGCGTTCAGATTGACGTTCGCCAGCCTTGAACCGGGAAGAAACCGGATCCCTTCATCCGTAACCTTTGTTCCCCAGAGGGAAATGGAGGCGAGGTTCGGGTGGCCAAGTGATTTCAGCCCCACGTCGTTGACGGGCAAACCGTCGAGATAGAGTGTTCCCAGGTTCCGAAACTCCCGCAACAGCGCCAGCCGGGCGTTCGTCAACCGCGTACGCGCCAGGCTTAGCGAATTCAGGTTTACGAGCGGCAGCAGGCTCGGCAAGTCGTCGTCGGTGAGGCCGGTCGAATCGAGGTGCAACAAGGTCAGCCGCGTGCATTTCGCCAGCCGGGCGACATCTTCGGGCACGAGAGGACACGCGGGCAGGATCAAGCCGTTGACCTGGCTGCGCGCTAGCAGGTTCCATTCCTCGGTCGTGACCGGCGTCGTCCGGAGATACTGGCCCTGTTTCGTCAAATGATAGGTGAGATTGGCCATGTGCACCGTGAAATCTCCGCTCGGCAACTGATCGGCCGTTGTGACGTTTGGCATCATGGCGCCGCTGACCGGCTGCACAGCCAGCCAGCCGCCGTGCTTGAAGAGCGCCTGCGCCAACGCCCGCTCGGCGGCGTAGTCGACGGACGGTGCGGCGACAGGAGCCGTCGCAGTGGGAGAGACGGTGGAAGGTGAGATTGTCGCTGGAGAAACCGCTCCATGGCGGATCACCAAATCGGCGCCATTCTCCCGGAAATAAATGGTGCAGCGCGGATGAGTTTCAGAGAACTTTCGAACTCGCGCGGCTGTCACTTGTTCCGCACGGACATCCAGCTGCCAGAGCCGCGAGCACGGTTCAAGAGCATCCAGTAGCGCGTCCGTGACCTTTGTATCCGTCACGGTTAGCACTTCGAGATCATTATCGATCAGCCGTCGAACGGCGGAGTTCGAGACGTTGAGTCCCTTCAAGGATGCATGAAGTAACCGAGACGAATTCAGGAATTCGAGCCCGGCATCGTCTATCGCCGTCCCATCGAGATAAACTTCATTCAATTTGGATGCGTTCAGCGCGGACATTCCGCTGTTGTCAATCGGACAGTTATTTAGTCTCAATCCACTCAGCAGCGGCAGTTTAGCCAGCAACTGCAGCTGCTCATTTGTAACGCCCGCATCGTTGAGAGAGACATGGTTCAAGGTCTCCAGCGATGTCAGCACCTGCAATTCCTCGTCCAACAAACGGACCGGCGGTAGGGCCAAGAACTTTACGGCCGATGCTTTTTTCAGCAGGTTCCATACCTCGGATGGAAACCTCTCCTGACGAGTGCGCAATTGGCCTGTCAGTGGATCGTGATCGACTGACAAGGCGACGCCCACGACCTGAAAATCATAACTCGGCAGCAAGTCGATCTTGTCCGGCGAGATGGGCTGTTCTTTGTAAGACGATTTCAGGCCGACCTCGCCGCCGTGCGTGAGCACAAACTCCGCGAGCGCTCGCTCCGCGGCATAGTCGATGGGGGGCAGATCGCTGGGATCGGCCATGCGGCTGCTCCTGGTGGTCGCCGGCTCTCCACGGGATAACCACACCGCCATCGCAACGAAGCCGACAATTGGCAAAAGCAACAGCGCGCCCGTCGCCGGCCAGAACCAGCGCTGCTGCCTTAGCCAGGCCCACGATCCCGTCACTGGCGCAGGGCGAACCTTCGCTGCTGCCTTTTGGCGCGCCGTCCGCGTGCGATCCGGAAACTCGGCCAGATCATCGAAATTCGGCTCGGCGTCGGCGACCGCCGGGGCATATACCACCGTTTCTTCCAGTTCCGGCCCCGCTCCGGTTTTCAGGTACTCCGTCAGCGCGTCGGCGACCGCCTGCATGCTCTGGTAACGCTCGCGCCGATTCTTGGCGATCATCTTCAGGCAGATCGCCTCCAGTCCGCGATCCACGTCCACACGAAGTTCGGACGGCCGGCGCGGCGAATCGCGCAGCACCTGCGCAAAGACCAGCATCACCGGCCCGCTGAACGGCAATTCGCCAGCCAAGAATTGGTACAGCATCACGCCCAGCGCATAAACGTCGCTCTGTGGGCCGATCTGATCCAGGTCTCCCCGAACCTGCTCCGGGGCCATATAGGCGGGCGTGCCGAGGATCGCCCCGCTTTGCGTGAGACGGGCGTTCTTCTCGGTATTGACCTGACAGGCGAGGCCGAAGTCCATCACGATCGGCTCGCCGCGGTCGTCGAGCATGACGTTCGACGGCTTCAGGTCGCGGTGAATGATCCCGTGCCGATGAGCTTCCTCCAACGCGAGCGCAATTTTGCGGATGAGCAAGGCGACTTGCCTGGCGGCCGGATGCTTGCCTTTCGTGAGATAACTGCTGACAGGTTTGCCGCGGATGTAGGCCATCGACAGATAGTGCACACCGTCGATGTCGCCGACATCGTAGACAGGGCAGATGTTGTTGTGCCGCAGCGTCGCCGTCGTGCGGGCCTCGCGATAGAACCGTTCCAGCGCCTCTTCCTCTTCCAGAACGGACGCCTTCGGGATCTTCAGCGCGATCTTCCGCTGGAGCTGCGTATCTTCGGCCAGATAGACGACCCCCATGGCCCCCTTGCCGAGTTCCCGCTCGATCTTGTAACGACCAAACTGTGTGGGAACAGGAGTCGCCGCCGCCGCGGCGACGCGCGGCGCGCCGGTGCGGCTGGTGTCGATCGAAGCGTTCGCCTGCGACACCGTAGCGCCGATTTCGGTCGGTCTGGGCGTCTTGGCGGCCGGTTGATCAACCGCTGACTCGATCCGTTCCTGCTCGGCCATGCGAATAACCTGTGTCGGGGTCTCAAAGGACGTTTCGCGCAGGAATAAGGGACATGTATCCACGATTTATGATACTTCCCCGCACGAGCGCTGACACTGCCGCAGTAAATTCCCAAGGCCGTGCCGATCCCGACAGAAAAACTGCAGCCGCGACGATGGCGCCAACCTGGGCTGGAGGAAATCTCTCAAGAACTTGTGCGGGCGGAAGTAGGAGTTTCCCCGCAACGCCCTGTCGCCAAACTGCGCGAGATTTCCTTCGCGCCGAAGCCGACTTATAATCCTAATTACCGATTCCACTGCTCGAACTTATTGCTGGCGACCCGATGGAAATCCTCCCCTACCCCCACCCCGCGTTGCGCTGGAAGTCCCAGCCGGTGCGCGAGATCAATGGCGCGCTGCGGAAGACTGTCGCCGAGATGTTCGAGCTGATGTACGCCGCGAACGGCATCGGGTTGGCGTCGAATCAGGTCGGCATACCGCTGCGGTTTTTCCTGTTGAATCTCTCCGCCGAACCCGATGAGAAGGACGAAGAACTCGTCTTCATCAATCCGGAGATCATCAAGCGCAAAGGGACGACCGAAGGCGAAGAAGGCTGCTTGAGTTTTCCCGGTCTGTACGGCCCGGTGAAGCGTTCCGAAAACGTCACGATTGAGGCGTTTGACCTGCAGGGACAGCCGTTCGAGATGGATTTGAACGAACTCGCCGCGCGGGCCGTGCAGCACGAAAGCGATCACCTCGACGGCATGTTATTCATCGATCGTATGACCGACGTTGCTCGTCGCACGGTCGAGCCGGTTGTTTCCGATTTCGAAGCGCAGTTCCGCAAGAAACAGGCCGAAGGGCAGTATCCGTCGGATGAGGAAATTCGGAAGAAATTGGCGGGCGGATGACGGCGGAAGCCTGCGGCATCCGCGACGCGCAGCGATTATTGACGCGCAATTCTCAACTCTCGGCCTTCAATTTTCATGCGCATCGCTTTTCTCGGAACAGGTCGCCTCGCGCAGCCGGTGTTTGCGGCATTGTGCGATTCGCCGCACGCGGTCGTCGGCCTGGTCACGCAGCCGGACCGCACGGGACGCGGGCATCACCAGCACGTGAATTCGCTGAAGGAACTCGCGATTTCTCGCGGAATTCCGGTGCATCAGCCGGAGAAAATCAAGACGCCGGAATCGCTCGAAATACTGCGAAACTGGCAAGCCGATTTATTCGTCGTGGCGGCGTACGGGCAGATTCTTCCCAAGACGATTCTCGAGATGCCGCGGCTCGGTTGCATCAACGTCCATGCGTCGCTGTTGCCGAAATACCGCGGCGCGACGCCGATTCACGCAGCGATTCGGAATGGCGACGCCGAATCCGGCGTGACAATCATCCGGCTCGTGCAGAAACTCGACGCGGGCGACATGCTCGGCGTCGTGCGGACTCCGATCCCGAGTGGCGAGACGACCGGCAAATTGGAAACGCGGCTCGCCGATCTGGCGGTGCCGCTGACATTGCAAGTCATCGGCGAGTTGGAAAACGGCACGAATCACGCCGTCTCCCAGGATGAATCGCAAGCCACACATGTCGGCAAGCTGACAAAGGACGACGGCTGGATTCCCTGGGAAAAACCGTGCGAGATAGTCGCGCAACATGTCCTGGCGATGCAGCCGTGGCCGGGACCCTTCACGCTGCTCGAGCAAAATGATCGTCCTCCAGTCCGCATGAAAATCCTGGAAACGAGCGTGAGCTGCAATGCCTCGTCTGGCCCGCCGGGAACAATCAGCGCGGCAGCCAAAGAAGCGATCGTCGTCTCGTGCGGCCGTGGGGCGCTGCACGTCACGAAGTTGCAACCTGACGGCAAACGTCCAATGACGGCCGCGGACTTTCTGCACGGCCATGCCGTTCAACCGGGCGATCGCTTCGTCTCGCGAACGGCAGCGCCGTCGAACGCGTGAACGGAGATTTGGAGTTCTTGGTCGTCACGCTGGACACAACGCCCGGCGGATGACAAAATCAGATTTCCCTCCAGGGGGTATAGCTCAGTTGGCTAGAGCGCAGCTCTGATAAAGCTGAGGTCCGAAGT
>CAZDGB010000057.1:0-26445 GCA_964504645.1 uncultured Planctomycetaceae bacterium
CGGAGCGTCTCGCCCCGTTGACGAGTTTCGTCCTGCCGGGCGGAACGCAGGCCGCGGCGTATCTCCATCTGGCGCGGGCCGTGTGTCGCCGCGTCGAGATCGCTGTCTGGGACCTGGCGGAGGCGGAAACGATCAACGCGCAGGGTTTGCTCTATCTCAACCGGTTGTCCGACCTGCTCTTCGTCTGGTCCCGCGTGGCCAACGACCTGGGAAAACGCGATGTGCTGTGGGTGCCGGGCCAATCTCGCGGCGGGGAATGATTGGAAAGACGTTTCGCCACAAGAGGCACAAAATAAGACCAGACTTGTTTTCCCCTTTTGTGCTTTTTGTGGCCAGCCTCTTGTAGATCCGCAGCAATCTGCGAAATCTGCGGTTCACTGCTTTTGCCTTTCTAGAACCACAAGGAATCTCGAGATGCTTTCTGCGCGCTGCCGGAGTCTGCTGATGACACTCACTTTGCTCGGATCGGGAATGGCTCACGCCGAACTCCCACCCGCGGCGGAATTGCCGGCGGTGAACGAACTGCCCGACGTGCTGCGGATGTTCGACGGCACGCCGGTCTCCTCCGCCGAACAGTGGCAAAATCAGCGCCGCCCGGAACTGCGGCGGCTGTTCCAGCACTACATGTACGGCTACTTGCCGCCACAGCCGAAGATCGCCGCGAAAGTCACGAAGACGGCGGACGTGTGCGACGGCAAAGTCGCGCTCAAGGAAATCGAAATCCGCTTCGTTGATCTGCCGGCTTCCGCGCCGAAGATTCATCTCGCGCTCTTTCTGCCGAAGAAAGCGGCCGGGCCGGCGCCGGTCTTTCTCGGCCTCAATCCATGCGGCAACGCGGAACTGCTCGACGACGACGCGATCACGATCGACGAGTCCGCCTGGCGTTCCAAATACTGCGGCGAGCAGATTACGCGTGGCAAGGCGAAGGACTTCTGGTGCGTCGACTACGTGACGAGCCGCGGCTACGCCCTCGCCACGTTCCACGAAAGCGACGTCGATCCCGATCAGCACGACTTCACCGACGGCATCCACCCGTTCTACGCCGACCGGAACGTGCCGGAGAAATCGCGGCCGGGGACCATCGCCGCATGGGCGTGGGGCCTCTCTCGCGCCGTCGATTATCTCGTCACCGATCCGCAGATCGATGCCGAAAAAGTTTGCCTGATCGGCCATTCCCGCCGCGGGAAGACGGCGTTGTTCGCCGCGGCGATGGACGACCGGGTGGCGTTGGTGGTGCCGCATCAATCTGGCACGGGCGGCATGGCGCTGACCCGCGATACGCAACAGGAGACGGCGGAGCGAATCAACCGCGTGTTTCCGCACTGGTTCTCGGATTCGTTCACGGAGTTCGACGACGCCGTCGAGCGTTTGCCGTTCGATCAGCACTGTCTCGTGGCATTGGTCGCGCCGCGGCCGCTGCTGGACACCGAAGGCGGTCAGGACGCCTGGGCGAACTTCCCGCGTTCGCTCGACGCGCTCCAGGCCGCCGACGCGGCCTACAAACTGCTCGGCGCGCCGGGCTTGAACGGGACGGGCCTGGTGCAGGACGACGAGCCGATCGTCGGCCCGAACTTCGGCACGATCCTGCAGTACCGCCAGGACGTCGGCCACACGTTGAATCAGAAGTTCTGGGAGAAAATCCTCGACTTCGCCGACGCGCAGCTCAAATCGCCGCGGAAATGACTCGCCCTAGCAGCGGGTTGCCGGAGCAGGTTAGCCGCGACGCGAAGGGCTTCCGCAGCGGAGCGCTCCGCTCGCCAAGCCTCCGCGTCGCGGCTAACCATCCCCCCAAAAAACGCCGCGAGCCGGAAGACGCGAGGTCTTCCGGCTCGTGACGCAGGAACAGACGTGGTGACTCAAAGGTGTGTTGGCAAGGATACGGCGCTGTCCCTGGCAGTCCAGGTGTCGATCAACGGTTGAAAGTCTTCAGATCATCCTTCTCAGCGGCGTCAAAAAAGTCGAAATTTTTATCCGGAACATTGCGCGTTTCGGGCGGCGGCGGGGCGTCCTGCTCGGGAGCGGGCTCCGTCGACGGCAGGGGAACCGAGTTCAGCAAGGGCTGCGGCGGCGTGTAGTTCTCGTAGGTGGACGGCGGCGACACAACGGCGTCCGAGACGCAGCTCGCGCACGGCGTCTGGGAGTGATGCATCGCAGAGCAACCGGCCAGCGTGATCAGCGCCAAGCTGGTCAAAGAGTTCGTGCGCAGCGTCGGAAACATGGGACGAAACCCGTGATGGTCGAGAGCGTGTACGGCCCGCTCGGCAAACAAGAAGATCGGCGCTGGCCGGGCACGGCGCGCAGGCAATTGCCGCCGCAGTAAACCGGCAGCGCCGAATCGCGCCGAATGTGCGTACGGTGACCCGGCTGCCGACCAGGCAAACTCGTCCGGTGCGCCGCGACCTGCGGGAGATAACGGCCGGCGAGCAAAATGTTCTGGACGATTTGTGGTGGGTGATATAACCTCGCCAATCGTTCTCTCGTAACCCCTGGAAAGGAATCGCCACATGGAACTCGCTCGACGCGACGTATTGCAGATCGGCCTGGGCGGAATGACGGCGGCTATCGGGAGCAATTTGATGAGCGAAGAAACGGCGAAACCGGGACATGTCGTGCTGCTCGGCGACTCCATCTTCGACAACGGCGTGTACGTGCAGCCGAAACCCGCTGTGATCGACCAGTTGCGCGGCGAACTGCCCCGCGGCTGGAAGGCGACGCTGCTGGCCGTGGACGGCGACGTCACGGCGGACGTCGCCGCTCAACTCGAACGGCTCCCAAAGGACGCGACGCACCTCATCGTCAGCGTCGGCGGAAACGATGCGCTGCAGTCGAGCGGCATCTTCGGCATGGCCGTCACATCCGCCGCGGAAGCGTTTCTGGAAATCGCGAAGATTCGCCGGAAATTCGACGCCGCCTACCGCAACATGCTCAAGTCCGTACTCGCGCTCCGCAAGCCGGCGGCCGTCTGCACAATCTACGATCCGAACTTTGCAATCGATGCGCAACAGCAGATGTCGATCAGCGGCTTGGCGGTGTTTAACGACTGCATCACCCGCGCGGCCGGACGCGCCGGAATTCCGGTGATCGACCTGCGGCTGCTGTTCCAAGGGCCGAAAGACTACGCGAATTCCATTGAGCCGTCCGAGATCGGCGGCGCGAAGATCGTCCGCGCGATCCGCGAAATTGTCACCGACCATGATTTCTCCGCGCCGCGGACCGTGCTGTATGGCGGAGCTTGAGCGGCGCGGCAAACTGTGCGCGGAGTACCGGCCGCGGCGCTGCATTGCGGGGTATGCAAGGCCGTCGGCAAGAATTGCCGATGAACGTTTCCGAGCGGCGAATCGACAGGCATTTTCGGCGCGCCGCCTCCGAATCTCCTCGAGCGAGCCTCGTCCCGGCGCGGGACCGCGGCCGCTTCCTTTTGAGACTTAACGGGAGTTTGTCATGCAGCGCATTTTCTTCCTGGCTGTCGCGGCGCTCATGTTGTCGCTGCCTTCGCAGCCCGCCGAGGCCGCCGGCCAACGCGGAGTTCAGAACGGCAATCGCAACGGGCCGGTCGCCCGGATGGTCGAACTCGAACGACGCAAAAATGCCTGGATCCGCCGCACGTTCTTCGGCCGGTAACCTCGACGAACGTTGCCTTCCCGAAAGCCCGGCGATCGCCTCGCCGGGTTTTCTTTTTTTTCAGGGTCCGCTGTGCGGACCCTACTTGGGCGCCGCCGTCAGCCACAGATGCGGCAGCCAGTCGCCCGTGAGGGGCGACTTGAATTGCGCGACGCGCTCGGGCGCGGCATCGCCCTCGGCTTTGCCGACGATGCGGATTGCGCCGGTCCACGGTTCAATCCGCGCGGATTTCACGATCAGCTTTACCGCTTTCGACGAATCGCCCTCTGGTTCCGACACGACCGGCTCTGCCGTCACGCCGTCCGGCAAGCCTTCGACGCCGACTTTGAGCGCGAGACCGTATCCGTGGCGGCGTTCGACCGTGAGCGGAATCTCCAGCGGCGCGTCGGGCTTCACCACGAAGGCGTCCGCCGCCGCTTGCAGCAGTGCGCTCGGCTGCGGTTCGGCCAGCGACAACGCATACCAGTAACCGGGTCCGCCGTGGGCGAAGCGGTCGGTCACCGCGACGACGTACTCCCCTTCCTTCGGGGCCGTGAATTCCAGAACGACGTCGGCCTCATCCTGCACGGCGTCGTCGACTTCGGACAGCTTCTGACCAGCGGCGTCGAAAACCCGTACCAACGCGTCGAGCGCCGACCCGAGCGCAAGCGCCGACAATCGGATCGAGACACGCTGATTCGCCTGCGCCGCGAACTTCCACGCATCGACGTCCTTCGGTTCGCCGATGACGCCGCATAACACGCCCGGAACGCCGATCGCTTGCGGGGTCGCCGCCGGATTCGGTTCGACTTCCATCACCACGGGCCATGGCGTGACAAGCGCCTTCGCCGTCGATTCCCAGCCGTCGCGGTATACAGCCTGCACGCCGGCGGCCAGCGCCGGCAATTCGATTTCGCCGGCGTCGGCCGGCAGATTCCATCCCGCGGCACGCACCTTCGCGGGTTGGCCGGTCGTCAGTGCGGACGGCAGCACCCGGTCGAGAAACGGCCCGGCGGCGAGCGTCAAGCGGTAGACGTAATTGCCCGCTCCCGAGTATTGAATGGTCGTATCGGGATTCGCGGGAAACGCGAACGTCCGCACGAAATAGGTCCCGGCTTTGGGTGCGGTGAAGACGACGCGCGGATCGAAGCCCCGCTGGTCGTCGTTCTGCTCCAGGACGAAGCCGTTCGCGTCGACGACTTGCAACAGGCCATCCATCGGCGAGCCGAGCGTCTGCTTCGCCGCGAGCACGGCGACGAGCGTTTGGCCCGCGGCGAGCGTCACCGCGAAGGAATCGACCTCGCCCCCTTTGTCGAGGACGCCGTTGACGGTGACCATCGGCGTCTCGCCCAGCGCTTGGGCCTGGGCGAGCGTGTTGTTCGGCTCGACTTCGGCGGCTTCGCCGAGCGTGCCGACCACGAACGGCCGCAGCCCGCTCGCGCCGTCGGCTGTGTGGAACCGCAGCCAATGTGTGCCGGGGGGAACTTCCGAGCCGATCTTCAACTTGAACGCGTCGTCGCCGTCCGGTTCGATCAGTTCGATGCCTGGAACATCGGACCATAGCCGGACCGAGGCGGGATCGATTTTTTCCTGCTTGGGAGCTTCCTCGCGGCGTTTGCGGCCGCGCCGGCGGGCCCCCTTGGAATCGACGAGATGAATCGTGGCTTCGGTTCCGCGTTGCCCGCCGGAGGGAGACAAGCCGACGACGTCGGGGGCCTCAGCGCGGACGATTGCGGTGAACGCGATACAACAAACGACGAAAAGCAGAACCCGAATCATTGTTCGCTGATCCATCTATGCGATTTCACACGAACAATTCGTCGATCGGCGTCGGGTCGCTGACGAGGTGCGTCGGGCGGCCTTGCGGCGTGTAGAGAATCATGTCGGGGTCGATGCCCAACTTGCGGTAGATCGACGACACGAATTTCTCCGGCGACAGGACGCGGTCCACCGCCGAGTAGCCGTAGCGGTCGGTCCCGCCGATCGTCTGCCCGCCGGGAATTTTCGCCCCGGCCATCAGCACGCTCATCGCCTGCGACCAGTGGTCCCGACCGGCCTTTGTCTGGCCGGGCAACGTCGAAAGCTTTGGCGTGCGGCCGAATTCGCCCAGCACGCAGACGAGCGTCGAATCCAGCATGCCCCGCTGCTCGAGATCGGTGATCAGCGCGGCAACGGTCGACTCGAACTTCGGCAGCACGTTACGGCAGGTGCCGAACAGGTCGCCGTGGTGATCCCAGCCTCCTTCGTTGAGCAGCACGAACGGCACGCCGGCTTCCACGAGGCGGCGGGACAAGAGCGCCCGCTGCCCGAAGGGATTCAACCCGTAGGTCTCGCGCACCTTGGGGTCTTCCTTCTGAATGTTGAACGCCGCCTGGGCCGCTTCCGACAGCATCAAGTCGCGGCTTTGGCCGTAGTATTGGTCGAGGGCCTTCACCGGATCGGTGGCCGCCGGATCTTCAATGCGGACCAGTTGATCGACGTGCTTGCGGACGCTTTGCCGCCGGTCAAAGCGGAGTTGATCCACTCCCTGCGGCAACGCGACGTCGCGGACGCGGAAGTTGGGATTGTTCGGATCGTCCGGCACGACGAACGGTGCGTACTGAGCGCCGAGGAAATTCGGACCGCCGGAGCGGTTCATCGACGGCAGCGAAAAGTAGCCCGGCAGGCTGTTGCGGTTGCCCATTTGGTGAGCCACCACCGAGCCGATGCTGGGATGGAAACTGACGAACGCGCCGCAACCGACGGGAATCCGCGTCGGCGCGCCGGTATTCATGTAGTGGTTGCCGGCGCCGTGATTTCCCTGGTCGTGGCAGATCGAGCGAATGAGCGTGAACTTGTCGGAAATGCTCGCCAGCTTCGTCATGTGCTCCGAGTAGTACGTTCCCGGAGTTTTCGTGGCGATCGGCTCGAACTCGCCGCGAATCTCCGCCGGAGCGAGGGGCTTCGGATCGAACGTTTCAAAGTGCGTCGGGCCGCCGTCGAGCCAGATGAAAATGCAGCTTTTGGCGACGGCCGACGTGCCGACGCCCGCTTCGCCCGGCGCTCCGTTGGGCGCGGCCGACAAGCCGCGGAACGCGGTGCCGCCGAGCATCGCTCCCAGGCCGACTTGCAGGAAATTCCGGCGGCGGACGCCATCACAACGACGAAGAGTGCTCATGATGTCTGCTCCTAAATCCTACGACGTTTCTGCGAAGCGTCGCTAATCCTTGAACACGAATTCGGGCGTGTTGATCAGCGCCCACATCAAGTCTTCCGTCACCTGCCGGCGAACCGCCCCTGCGGCCTGATATTCGCCGACAGCGTACGCATTCTCTTCCGCGGTCGGCAACCGACCGTAGATCGATAGATACAATTCCGCGACGAGGTCCGCCGGCGACAGTTCGGTCGCAGCAAGCTTCGCCGCCCGGCCTTCGTCCGACGTCACGCGGCTGAACAACTGGTTCGAGTTCATCAGGTGCAGCGCCTGCACGATGGTCGGCTCGGTGTTCCGCTCGCACGGCGGATCCTGGTTCGGGTCCTGCCGGCCGAAGGCGTCGAGGAACTGCGAATCGACCCGCACCGTCCAGAGCTCTTTCGAACGGGCATCGGGAGGCGACGCGGCGAAGCGTTCTTTCACGCCGACGATCTCCGCCAGTGTGTCGTACATCACTTCGGCCCGCAGGCGTTGCCGGTAATGTCGCGAGAAATTCCGTTGATCGGCCGCGTTGCGATCGTTCGGGACGGAGCTCAGTGCGTAAGTGTGCGAATTGGCAATCCAGCGGATGAGGACTTTCAAATCGTACTTGCCTTGCCGCAGACGCTCGGCCAGCGCCTCAAGTAGTTCGGGATTCGTCGGCGGATTGGTGCCGCGGAGATCGTCGACCGGTTCGACGAGGCCGCGGCCCATCAAGTCAGCCCAGACGCGGTTTGACGCTGTCTTCGCGAAATAGGGGTTGGCGTCGGCCGTGATCCACGCAGCCAAAACTTCGCGGGGGTCCTCGACGCCTTCAAGACTCGGCGCTTCGCCAAATAACGGCCGCGGCGTCATCACCGCGCCGGTCAGCGGATGCGTCACTTGGCCCGACGGACCGGCGAAGACGAATTCTTCCGAACCGGAAATCGGGGCCGAAATGCCAACCCCTTTGCGGCCGATCTTTGCGAAGTACGCTGCGAAGCCGTAGAAATCGTCCTGGCCGTAGACTTCGAACGGATGGTGATGGCACTTGGCGCACTCCAGCCGCACTCCGAGGAACAACTGGCTGACGAGCGTCGTCAGTTCGTCCGGTGCACGGCGGTCGCGATACAGCGTAACGTTGCCGTGGCGGAACGTGCTCCCCTGGGCCGTAATCAACTCGCGGACGAACTGGTCGAACGGCTTGTTCTTGCGGAAGCTGTCGCGAATCCAGGCGTCGTAGTTCAACGTCGCCTTGATGCCGACGTGATACGGATTCGGCCGCAACAGGTCGGTCCACTTGCTGGCCCAATGCTCGGCGTACTCCGGCGATTCGAGCAGTTCGTCGATCAATTTCGTCCGGCGATCCGGAGCGGCATCCGTGAGATAACGCCGGGCTTCGGCCGCCGTCGGGCCGCGCCCGATGAGGTCGAGATACAAACGCCGCAGCACGGTGTGTTCGGCGGCCTCTTGCGACGGCGTGATGCCGAGCTTCTGCAAACGCTTCCAGACGAGGCCGTCGACTTCGTTCCGCTGCGGCAGATTCACATAAGCTTCGGCCGGCGCCGGATCGGGATGCGGGACGAGGATCGAGCAGACGGCGATCTGTCCGAGGAACCGGGCCATCACCGGCGTGTCGCCGAGAATCGAACCCGCCGTGACGAGTCCGCGGCCATCCGCCGCGGCGACGGCGCTTTCGTTGGATTGATACGCGGCGAGCGACGTGACGTCCTGCGTCGAGCCGTCCGCAAACCGGGCGATGACCCGCAACTGCTGTTGGCCGCCGCGCAGTAAAATCGCTTCCGCCGGTTCGACGGAGATCGCGGTGATCGCCGGCGTGTTCGGCGCGGAACGCGGCATGCCGGCCTTGATCCAGTCTTCCATCACGCGGAAAGCGCGACTGTCTTTTTCGATCCGGCGTCCGCCGCCGTGAGGAACAAGATTCACCGGCTTCAGGAGCAATAGGCTCGCCTCCGGCATCGTCGCCGAAGTGCGCCGGCCGCGGCTTTCCTTCGTCAACGCGTCGTAATCGAATTGCGAATCGAACCCGAGCAGCGAGAGTTGGAATCCGTTCTGGCCGCGTTGCTTGCCGTGACAGGCCCCGGCGTTGCAGGAGAACTTCGTGAGGATCGGCTGAATGTCGCGATCGAAATCGACGGCGGCAGGCTGTGCCACGCCGGCGACGCGCACCGGAACCTGATGCAACGTGCCGCGCACATTCAACACGAGGACGCCCGCCCCGTCGGCTTCCGCCGTGACTTGGCGGCGGTCATCGACCGACATCATGTCCCCGGGGCCTTGCCACGCCCATTCGGTCTCCCGCGTGACGTCGGTTCGCTTGCCGTTCTCGACAAGCGTGATCTGCAATTGGGCTGTCGTCCGCCAGCCTGGCAAAGCAATTTCGGTCGGCGAAACGACGATCTCGGCGCGAACCCCAGTTGCGCTAAGCAGCGACGTCAGCAGCACAAGATTTCGAACGAGCGTGGGCATGCGGGCGAGCAAAGTCGGGAAGGATCAAATCGGCAGGCTTACGACAAATCAATATACCTTGAAATCATCGGCGAAACCAGTCCGAAATGTGCACTCCGGCTCGATTATGGACCGTTCCATTCCGCGAAAAATTGCTGCAAAAAGGATTCCAGGAACCGGTGCCGTTCCGCGGCGAGCTTTCGGCCGGTGGACGTCTGCATCCGATCCTGGAGCAGCAGCAATTTTTCGTAAAAATGATTGATCGTCGGGCCGGATTTCGTTTTGTACGCCTCGAAGGTCGCGTGCAGTTCCGGCGGATGTTCGGGATCGTACATCAGCCGCCCGAAGTGCCCGCCGAACGCGAACGCCCGCGCGATGCCGATCGCCCCGATCGCGTCCAGCCGGTCGGCGTCCTGCACGCAGCGGCCTTCCAGCGTGGACATGGCCGTTTCGACGCCGGCTCCTTTGTACGTCACGCCGGCGATGATGTCGCAAACCTGCTCGATCGTCTTCGCGTCGACGTCCTGACTTTCGAGCCACGCCCGCGCGGCTTGCGGCCCGGCTTTCTCATCGCCGCCATGAAACTTCCAATCGGCGATGTCGTGCAACAGCGCCGCCAGTTCGCATAGTTCGACGTCGGCCCCTTCGGTCTGCGCGAGATACACCGCATTCCCCCGCACGCGGTCGATGTGCCACCAATCGTGGCCGGAGGAATCGTCCTGGAGGCGCTGGCGAATGAATTCGGCTGTGCGGGATATGAGCGGGATGAATTCGTCCATTTCCATCTCCTTGGGCAGAATATCGTACTTGCTGATCTTCGCCGCCGGAGGCGATAATGAACTTCACGCAGAAAAGTGAAGGAGATTTTTATGTCAACGATTCTTGAGACGGAAATTGTTGAAGCAACCGGATATACGCTGGGCGATTTGTATGAGCGCTTCGGTCCGATGCCGTTCCAACGTATCCGTCAGGTTCCTGCTCCAGGAACGGCGACGGAGGATGACGTTGAAGAGATTCATGCCAGGGAAAAACGACTTTGCGAACTGGTCGACGGCATTCTGGTGGAGAAAACCGTGGGAATGTACGAATCAGGGCTTGCTGTTTGGATCGCCCATTTGCTGATCAACTTCGTCCAGCCCAGAAAGCTCGGACAGGTTTTCGGCGCGGATGGGATGATGAAACTTCAGCCCGGGCTCATCCGCATTCCCGACGTGTCGTTCGTGTGCAAAGCTAGGATGAAGGCGGCTAACATTCGCCCGTGGAGTAAACTCGAACCGCTCGTTCCAGATTTGGCGGTGGAAGTCTTGAGCCGCGGCAACACGGAAAAGGAAATGGACCAGAAGCTCACGGATTATTTCGACGCCGGCGTGCAACTGGTGTGGTACGTCGATCCGCGACCGCAGACTGTGACCGTTTATCATTCCCCCGAAAAATTCGAGGTGATCACGCCGCCGGCTCAACTGGTCGGCGATCCCGTGCTGCCGGGGCTGACGATCTCTCTGACGGAGCTGTTCGCGCCGCCGGAGGAAGAGTGACAGTTTCGCTGAAGGCGACTCGAATGACCATCTGCCGTATTGCACTGTTCGTGGCGATGGCAACCTCCGGCCCGCTCACCCTGTCGAGCGAAGCCGATGAGCCTATCGTCCCAGAGGCCCAAGCGGAGGGCGACAAATGTCCGCTGCAACGCGATTTCACCGTCCCGACGAGGGACTATCTTGAAGAGCAAGCGATCCGCGAGAAGTTGGACGAACTGGTTGATGTCGAATTTCAAGACACGTCACTCGTCGATGCTCTGCATCTCTTGTTGGACCCGCTGGGTCTCAAGTTCGAAGTGGATGAGGCGAACATCGCAGCCGAGGGCGGCACGACCGATTTTCCGGTGGCCTTGAGACTCAAATCCGTGCCAGCCTGGCAAGTTCTGGAGTTGATGCTCAGAAGTGGACAACTCACTTGGTATCCTGAGGAAAACTTTATTGGGATCACGCACGAAGAACAGGCCCGACAGAACAACTTGATCACCCGCGTCTATGACCTGGAACCTATGCTGCACTCCGTGCGAGGCGACTGGCCGCCGCCCCCGCCGCCCAGTCCTGTCGGCGCAGCGACGTGGATGCTGAAATGGTTCAAAGAGTTTTATCCCGGAAACATCGGGATGGGCGGAGAGTATTTATGGTTTGAGCATATCATTCGGCAAATGGCGTGGAATTCGCGACCGAACACCGAGCGGCGGGTTGACGCTTCATATTTGGGGGGGCTCACCAACGCCCTCATCGGAATTCCGAATGCGCATTGGAACCATAAGCACCCCGACTTCGTCGGCAATCGAATCATCGTCCGGCAGACGCACGCCGTTCATGAGCAGATTCGGCAAATCCTGAGTGCGCTCGATGAGGTTCTAACCAACGAGGCGAAGGAGCATCGCGCCGTCGCGCAGCGCTCGATCAAGGGTGGCGCCTATGCACAAAGGGTGTGTGCTGCTTTGAATCATAGGGTCAGTCTGGACGTCACCGACGTGTCTCTCCAAGAGGCATTGGAACAAGTCACAGCTTTAACCGGCGCGCAAATCTGCCTCCTCGAGCAAGAGATCGTCGCCGATGGCGGTTCGATTGACCAGACAGTGACGCTGAACTTGGAAAACGTCCGATTGGAAACTTTATTAAGACGCATGCTCAAACCCTGTGAACTCGCTGTGGTGCCCGAACACGGCGTGTTGATGGTGACGACTGACAATAAATCCGGAGAGCGCGAGTATCCCGTAATCTATGACCTGGCGGGAGTGATGACCAAAGGCAACCCTGGTCCGGTCATGGACGCCATTTACCAGGGAACCAGTGGTGTGTGGGAAGAAGAAGGCATTTCCTACAAGATGAGATACGTCTTCAACAAACTACTTGTGATCTACCAAACCGAACAGGTTCACCGCGAGATTGAAGAACTCCTCGATGCGCTGCGAAAATCGAATCCTATGAACGACAAGTAATGTCTGCCGAAATTAACGAGGCTGAAAAGATCTTCCTCCCATGCTCGCCAAACGCATTATCCCGTGCCTCGACGTTCACGCCGGGCGGGTCGTCAAAGGGGTGAATTTCCTGAATCTCCGCGACGCCGGCGATCCGGTCGAGATCGCGGCGAAGTACGAGGCCGAGGGGGCCGACGAGCTCGTCTTTCTCGACATCACGGCGAGCCACGAGCAGCGGGGCATCATTCTCGACGTCGTGCGGCGGACGTCGGAGGTCTGCTTCATGCCGGTCACCGTCGGCGGCGGGATTCGGAACGTCGACGACATCCGCCGACTGCTGAACGCGGGGTGCGACAAGGTGTCGATCAACTCCGCGGCGGTGAAGACGCCGGAGCTCATCCGCGAAGCCGCGCTGCGGTTCGGCTCGCAGTGCATCGTGGTGAACATCGACCCGAAGCGCGTGCTGAAGGACGATAAAGAAGTGTGGGAGGTCCATATCAACGGCGGCCGCGTGCCGACCGGGTTGGAAGCCGTCGCCTGGGCGCGGGAAGTCGAACGGCTCGGGGCCGGCGAGATCGTGCTGACGTCGATGGACGCCGACGGCACGCAGGACGGCTACGACCTGCCGATGACGCGGGCCGTCGCTGACGCCGTCGAAATCCCCGTCGTCGCGAGCGGCGGCGCCGGGAACCCGGAACATCTTCGCGTGATTCTCACCGAAGGCCACGCCAGCGCCGCCCTCGCCGCGAGCATCTTCCACTACGGCACGCATCCCATCGACGTGACAAAACGCTACCTGGCGGACCACGGCGTCAACGTGCGGTTGACTCATTCCTTAGCTCGGTAAGACGCGACGGCGGCAACCGTTCTTTGATCTCCACCCCGCTCGTCTGGCGTTCGTTCATCTGCCGCGCGAGGTCGAGAATCCGCACGACGGCGGCTTCGTGGCTGACGCCGCGGGCGTGGATGTTGGAGATGAGATTCCGCTGCGCATCGGTGTCGCCCGGTTTCGGCCGGAAAGCCATGTAGGCCGAGAGGCTTTCTGCCGTGGCGAGTCCCGGCCGTTCGCCGATGAGGAGCACGACGACGTCGGCCCGCAACAGTTCGCCCACGTCGTTCATCACGCCGACGCGGCAATAGCGGATGACGAACGGTTGCTCGACGATCCAACCGGCGTCGCGGGCCGCGTCGACGAGCAGCGGGAGCAGTCCAGGAATTTGCGTTTTCACAGCCGTCGCCGAAAGGCCGTCGCCGATGACGATCTGCAATCGTTGGGAAAAAGTCCCGGCGTCGCCGACGCCGGGCTTTGTTGTCTGCTTTGTCCCCTCGCCCCCGTGGGGGAGAGGGTTAGGGAGAGGGGGGCGATGAATCACGCGGGTGACTTGTTGCTTCGCCTCCTCCGACAAGCGACGTCCCAATTCCGGTCGCAACAGGAACTCCGCTTTCGACGTAGCCTCCGTCTGCACGAGAAACAATCCCCACCGCGCCACGGACTCCGCGCCGAAATCGGCGAGTTCCAGTTCCGTCTGCACGGCGTCTTTCGCCGCGGCGTGATCGGACCGCAATTCCAACTGCGTGCGCGTGAGATAACTGCCGCCGGCGCGGTCGACGAGAATCCGGGCCGGCGTGGTTTCGCGGGCGAGTTCTTGCAGCGTCAAGACCGCGGTTGCCAACCGCGGCTTTGATATGTCGGTGTCACTCATGGCAGCAGTCCTCGCACGGAATCCAGCAAGCGTTCCTGCTGACCGTCGGGCGACGCGAGTTTGCCGCGGTGGAAAATGCCGCGCGATTCCAACCACCGCTCGAACTCCGGCGCGGGCCGCCGGCCCAGCAGTTCCCGCACGGCGACGGCGTCGTGATAACTCGTCGATTGATAATTCAGCATCACGTCATCCGCACACGGCACCCCCATGAAGTAGTTGCAGCCCGCCGCGGCGAGCAGCACCAGCAGATTGTCGGCCGAATTCTGATCCGCGTCGGCGTGATTCGTGTAGCAGACGTCGCAGCCCATCGGCAGGCCGAGCAGCTTGCCCATGAAATGGTCTTCCAACCCGGCGCGAATGATCTGCCGTTCGTTCGCAAGGTACTCCGGTCCAATGAAGCCGACGACCGTGTTCACTAAAAACGGCTGAAACTCGCGGGCCACGCCGTAGGCCCGCGCTTCAAGTGTCAACTGGTCGACGCCGTGATGCGCTCCGGCGGAGAGGGCGCTCCCCTGCCCCGTTTCGAAGTACATGGCGTCGTCGCCCACCCACGCCGCGTCGCGCTGGTGATGATGCTCCAGAACTTTCTCGCGGCCTTCTTTCAGCAGCGACAGATTGACGCCGAACGATTCATTCGCGGTCTGTGTTCCCGCGACCGATTGAAACAACAGATCGACCGGCGCGCCGCGGTCCAGCGCAGCGAGTTGCGTGGTGATGTGCGCGAGGCAGCACGACTGCGTTGGGATCTCCAGTCGCGTGATCAGCGTTTGCAGGCTGTGCAGAACGGCGGCGACCGTTTCGACCGATTCCGTCGCCGGATTGACGCCGATCACCGCGTCGCCGCAGCCGTAGAGCAGCCCGTCGAGCGCCGACAGCAGAATGCCGGTCGGATCGTCCTGCGGATGATTCGGCTGGACGCGAATACCGAGGACGCCCGCGGCGCCGAGCGTATTGCGGCAACGCGAGACGTTGCGAATCTTGCTGGCCGCGACGATCAAGTCCTTGTTGCTCATCAGCTTGGCGACCGCCGCGGCGATTTCCGGCGTGATGGCGCGCGGCGGATGCGACGGTTCATCGCCGAGCAATCGCTCACGGAATTCGCCGACGGTCAGCGAGCGAATCTCCCGAAACGCCGATTGGTCCTGCGTGTCGAGAATCAACCGGCTGACTTCATCTTCAGCGGGATCGATCAACGGCTGAGCGACGATCTCGTCGAGCGTCACGTCCGCCAGCGCGATCTTTGCCGCGACGCGTTCTCGCTCGGACTGTGCGGCAATGCCGGCAAGTTGATCGCCCGACTTTTCCTCGTTCGCCTTGGCGAACAGAGTTTTCAAGTCGGGGAACGTGAAACGTTCGCTGCGCAGCGTGGCGTAATACGGCATCATGGAGATCCGATGTTTCCCGTGATCATACCGCATTCTGACGTTGCCGCCGCGGACCGTGCGGGCTAGAATCATATCGGCGAATGTTGATGAATCTCCGGCAGGATTGCGATGAGTCATCATCCTTCATTTTCGACGATCTCCCGCAGAACGATGGTTTCCACCGGCGCCGCGACGGCCATCGGTTCGTTCTGGACGAACTGGCTGCGGGCCGAGCAATCGCTGGCGGTTTCGCAGCCGCGTAAAGCGAAATCGGTCATTCTGATCTTCAACGCCGGCGCTCCGAGCCACGTCGATCTGTGGGACCTGAAGCCGAACGCCGGCGACAACATTCGCGGGCCGTTTCAGCCGATTGCGACCGAGACGCCGGGGATCGAAATCTCGGAGCTGATGCCGAATCTCGTCCGGCACACGAACAATCTGGCGATCCTGCGGTCGCTTCATCATCGGCACAGCAGCCACAATTCGGGGATGTACTGGTCGATCGTCGGCAAGCCGTATCAACGGGACGACACGCTGATCAACCCGAGCCGGACCGACTTCCCCAGCTTCGGCACGCTGACGGGCTGGCTCGCGCAGCGCGATGGCTATTCCGGAGCGTTGCCGCCGTACGTCATCACGCCGAAGCCGCACTGCGACAGTCTCGTCTACATTACGCCGGGACAGTTTGGAGCGTGCCTCGGTCCGAAGTACGACCCGCTGGTGCTCGACGCCGACCCGAACGCCGAGAATTTCAAGGTGAACAATATCGGCATGGCGGACGGGATGGACTCCGAGCGGTTGCGAACCCGGCAAGCGTTGTTGGGCCAGTTCGAGGCGGCGCAGACGCCGATTCATCACACGCAAACCGGCGAGATTGACGTCAACGTCTCGAAGGCGCTGTCGCTGGCCTCCTCGGCGAACGCGGCGGCGGCGTTTGATCTCTCGCGGGAACCGGCTGCAGTTCGCGAGAAATACGGCCGGCATTCGTGGGGGCAGTCGCATCTCTTGGCACGGCGGCTCGTGGAAGCGGGCGTACCGTTCGTCACGACGGTCAACGGGCCGAGCATCACCTGGGACACGCACAAGGACAACTTCAACCAGATGAAGAACCGCCTCGTGCCGCCGATGGAGAAGGCGTACGCGGCGTTACTCGACGATTTGTCCGAGCGTGGGCTGCTCGATTCGACGCTCGTCGTGTGGATGGGCGATTTCGGCCGCACGCCAGTCATCAACAAGGACGCCGGGCGCGACCACTGGCCGCAGTGCTACACGATGGTCCTCGCCGGCGGCGGCATTCGCGGCGGGCAATACGTGGGGGAATCGGACAAGACCGGCAGCTACCCGTGGTCGCGGCCGATCATTCCGGCCGACGTGCACGCCACCGTCTTCACCGCGCTGGGCTACGACCCGCGCGGCGTCACCTATCAAACCGCCGACGGCCGCCCGATGCCGCTCTCCGAAGGCGAGCCGATCCGCGAAGTGCTGTGACTTCCCGTGGCGGGACGTTTCCAACGTGCCGAAGAAGGATTGGCCACAAAAAGGCGCAACAAGCGCAAAAAAAAGAGAAGCAAATTGCTCTTCTTCCTTTTGCGCTTTTTGCACCTCTTCGCGGCCAATTGCTTTCCGTGATCCGAAATCCGACGGGCGGCGTTTGATCCGGGTGAGGCATTTCTGTCACCCTGCAAAGGCGAATCCCATGAAAATCGGCTTTTCAACCGTGACGAACTTCGTCGCCGAGCGCTGGGTCTCGTGGCTGCTCGAGCTTTCCGTCCTGGGGGGGGTCGCGTATTTCGCGATCGCGGAAACGCACAAGACCGCGGAGCAGACCCGCGTCTTGCTGGCGAAGTACGATGCCGCGATCTCCGCCTATGCGAAAGACAAGACCGAAGCCGTCGACGCGGCGACGACTGCGGCCGTAGAACAGATCAAGCACAAGGCGGACGGGATGACGAAACAGAACGTCATCGACGTGCTGAGCGCGATGAAGAAGTCGCAGGCGGAAAAATAAAAACCCGGCGACGCTGTCGCCGGGCTTCATGTGACATGCGGGCGAAAATGTTTCAGCCGGCGAGATTCGGCAGTTCGCCGCTGCTGTCGCCGAGTTTCGAGACGTCCATTTCCATCCGCTTGAGCATCGACAGCCACAGGTTGTTGAGGGGTGTCTCGTTGGCGTAGCGGATGTGGCGGCCGGTTTGCAGCGTCCCGCAGCCGCCGCCGGCGACGAGGACCGGCAGGTCGTCGTGGTTGTGGGCGTTGCCGTCCGAGTTGCCGCTGCCGTAGGCGATCATGGCGTGGTCGAGCAGCGTGCCGTCTCCTTCCGGCGTGCTCTTCAGCTTCTCCAGAAGGTACGCCACCTGCGTGGTGTGGAACGTGTTGATCTTCTTGATCTTCGCCTTCTTCGCGTCCTCGTTGCCGTGATGCGACAGGTCGTGATGGCCTTCCGGCACTTCGATGAACGGGTACGGCTTGTTGCTTCCTTCGTTCGCCAGGACGAACGTCGCGACCCGCGTGACGTCGGCCTGGAACGCGAGCACCATCAGATCGCACATCAAACGGATGTGTTCGTCGAACGCGGCGGGGACGCCGCCGGGCACGGGATAGTTCGGGGCCTGGATCGGCGGCAGCTTTTCGGCCCGTTCGATGCGGAGCTCGATGTCGCGGACGGCGGAGAAGTATTCATCCAGCTTGCGGACGTCGTTGACGCCGAGCTTGCCCGACAGATCCTTCGAATCTTCGCGGACGAAATCGAGAATGCTCTTGCGGCGGGCGTCGCGCTGCGCGGCCTGGGCGTTCGGCACCGTCGAGAACAGCCGCTCGAAGACGAGCTTCGGATTCACTTCCTTCGGCAACGGCTGCGTCGCCGAGCGCCACGCCATCGTCGAGGAGTAGACGCAACTGTAGCCGGAATCGCAGTTGCCGGCCATCGAGCCTTGTTCGCAGCCGATCTCCAGCGAGGGCAGCCGCGTGAACTGGCCGACTTGCGCCGCGGCCAATTGATCGACCGAAATTCCCGCGCGGATGTCGGTGCCGTCGGTCTTCCGAGGCTGCGCGCCGGTGAGGAACGCGGCCAGCGCGCGGGCGTGGTCTCCCGGACCGTCGCCGTTGGCGCGGGCCTTGTCCGCCGTGAGGCCGGTCAGCACGAGGAGCTTGTCTTTGACGTTGGCGAACGGCTTCAGGATCTCCGGCAGTTCGAAGTCGGTCCCTTCCGTCTTCGGCGTCCAGTCGGCCATGTTCATGCCGTTCGGCGAATAGAGGAACGCCATGCGGTTCGGCACAGCCTTGCCGGGCGCGGGGTTCTCGGCCCACGCGGCGAGCGGTCCCATCGCTTCCAGCCACGGCAGCGAGACCGCAACCCCCATCCCTTGGAGCACCGTCCGGCGAGAAAGTCGTTTGGCGTGCGTCATGGTCGAGGCCCTTTGTTCTGCGAACCCGCAAGCGTTTGTTGAAAGTTGGTTTGCTATTCCGTCGGTTCCATTCCGCGGCGTTGGCGGAACGGGTCCGATTTGACGATCTCCGTGATCAACACCGAAAACTTGTCGCCGCCGGCCGCGAGTTGCGTCACGATGTGGTCCACGGCCCGGCGGTCATAGTACTCGACGCCGCGGCCCAACGCATACGTCAACATCTTCTCGGCGAGACAGCGGGCGAACATTTCCCGCTTTTGGGCCAGCACGGTTTTGAGGCCTTCCGGCCCGGAAAACTTGGTGCCGTCCGCAAACTCGCCGGTCGAATCGACGTCGAACGCGCCGTCCTTCATTCGCCACTGGCCGACCGCGTCGAAGTTCTCCAACGCGAAGCCGAGCGCGTCCATCTGCGCGTGGCAGTTCGCGCAGCGGATGTCCTGCCGGTGAATCTCCAGCCGTTTCCGCAGCGAGCCCTCGGCGACGGCCTGCTCGGTGTTCGGCAGTTCGGGGACATTCGGCGGCGGCGGCGGCGGCGGCTCGCCGAGAATCTGCTCCAGCACCCAACGGCCGCGCTTCACCGGCGACGTGCGCGTCGGGTTTGACGTCACCGTCAGCACGCTGGCCTGTGTCACCAGTCCGCCGCGCATGGGGCCTTGCAGCGCCACGCGTTGGAATTCCGGCCCTTGAATCGGTTTGCCGTCGGGGACCGCCGCCGGCTCGCCAATGCGGTTCCCCTTCGTATCCCCGATGCCGTAATGCTTCGCCAACGGCTCATTGAGGAACGTGTAATCGGCCGACAGCAGGTCGTAGACGCTGCGGTCCTCCGTGAGGACCGACGCGAAGAACAACTCCGTTTCCTTGAGCATCGCAGCTTTCAGGCGGTCGTCGAACGTCGGAAACAATTTGGGATCGGGTGTGAACTTTTCCAACCGCTGAATTTGCAGCCATTGCGGCGCGAAGTTCTTCACG
The DNA here is from genome assembly GCA_964504645.1 of uncultured Planctomycetaceae bacterium. Taxonomy (GTDB): domain Bacteria; phylum Planctomycetota; class Planctomycetia; order Planctomycetales; family Planctomycetaceae; genus CAZDGB01. The sequence goes on from CAZDGB010000057.1 coordinate 19,620, forward strand.
AACGCCGCCGACTTCGGATCGGCAATCATCCGCCGGACTTGCGCGTCGAGGTTCGCCGTCAACTCTTTCTTCTCGGCGAGGGTCAGGAGTTCGTCGTCGGGCATCGTCGACCACAGGAAATACGACAGCCGCGACGCCAGTTGGAACTCATCGAGCGGCGTCGGCTCGGCGCTCTGCGGGCGATCGTCGAGTTCCACGCGGAACAGGAACTTCGGCGAGCAAAGCAGCACCTGGATCGCCTGCTGCATGCCGGCTTCCCATTTCTCGCCGCCGGCGACCGAGGATTCCACCAGGTCAATCATCCGCACCAGTTCGGCTTCCGCCGGCGGCCGGCGATACGCCCGCTTCAGCAGCCGCGTCATCACTTCCCGCGTCCGCGCCGCGGGCGATTGATCGGGCGACGAGGCGAGAATCATCAGATGCGACGGCGGGCGCGTCTCCAGCGGGCCTTCGGTCCAGATATGTTCGACGAACAACTTCGCCGGGTCTTTTCCGTCGGGCGGTTTGAGCAACGCGACGCCGGCATTCTGAATGTCGCCGATGCGGTTCACCGGGAATTCGATCTGCTGCACGTTCTTCGCGTCGCGGGCCGTGATCTCGAAGATTTTCAGAATCTTCAACGGCGGCAATTTCGCCGCATTCGCGCCGAGGAACTTGGACCGCTCCTCTTCAGTTGCGACCTCGGTGAGCTTGGCCCCCGTGATGAACAACGCCACCTGCACCGGCGCGTCGTTGTTCGTCTCGGCGTACAGATTGGCCCGCAGGATCAGATCGGCATCGGCGGAGAACTTTAGATAATCTCCCCCCGCCGTGAACGGGCCCGAATGGACCGCTTCCTCCGACTTCGGATCGAGGATGCGGAACCGGTCCTGCGACGTCTTGTCATTATTCGGCTGCAAGAAGCGGCCCGCCAAATAGCGGCGCGGCGGCGGCGGCGGATTGACGACGATCACGCGGTTGACGATCGACTCCGCGGCGTCGAGATAGCGTTCCATCAATAAGGGCGACACGCTGAGCACGTCGCCGATGTTGTCGAAGCCGTGGCCGACATCGTCCGACGGAAACCCTTCGGTCGGATCGAAGTCGACGCCGAGCAGGTCGCGAACCGTGTTGCGATACTCGACGCGATTCAAACGCCGCATAGTGACGCGGCCGGGATTCGGCGGCGATGTGCGGTCGGCGTAATCGATCACCGCTTTGACGTGGCCGACGAACCCGTCGACTTCCTCCTGCGTCGGCCGCGGCTGATCCTTCGGCGGCATATCGCCCGTCTGGACCCGTTTGAGGACGGTGTCCCATGTTTTTCGCTTGCGGACCACCGACTGGCCGTCGCGGAAATCCTCGAGCGACAGACCGCCGTCCGGCTCTTTGCCGGCGTGACAGCTCAAGCAATGCTTTTCCAGGAACGGCCGGCCGACTTGGCCGAAATCGGGCACATCCTCCGCCCACAAACTGGAGGCGACGGCCATCCCTGCGAGAAAGACCAGCGGACGCAGCATAAGAATCGGCTCGGCGGGGTCGAAGCAATCAACGCGGCAAACGTGGCGAGGGCGAGCACGAGGCAGGCTTACAGTATAAATCGCCTGGCGGGCGCATCACAAGAGCCGCGTACGAAGGAAACGGCACAGTTTTCTCTCACGAAGTGGCTGCTACCCTGCGTTGCCCCTGATTCGGGGCAAAAAGACAGGGTTAATCAACCCTCGGTTCTCCGGTGGCCCCCATCCGTTTTCACGAATCCCAATTCCGCTTGCAACTTCAGCCCTCCGCCCCTATCTTCACGCTTTCGCACCTGAAAAACCGAAAGGACATTGCAATTCCCATGGCCGATTTGATTGCTCCGCATGGCGGCTTGACTGAACCTGTGTGCCGTACCGTCGCCGATGCCGATATCGCGGCGTTCAAGGTCGAAGCCGCGGCGCTGCCGCAGATTCCCGTTTCCGCCGCCGATTTGTCGTCCGTCTACCGCTTTGGCGACGGCACCCTCAGCCCCCTCACCGGCCCGATGGACAGCGCGACCTATCACCGCGTCCTCGACGAGAGCGTCATCGAACACAACGGCAAGAAATACGCCTGGACGATTCCCATCGCGTTCCCCGTCACGGCGGACCTCGCCAAGACCTTGCAGAAGGGCCAGAAGGCCGCGCTCGTCGGGCCGGATGGCAACGCCGCGGCGATCCTCACGATCAGCGATGTCTACGCCTGGCCGAAATTGAAGTATTTGAAATCGGTCTATCTCACCGACCGGATCGATCACCCCGGCGCGGCGATGGTTCTCCGCGATGATGCCGACAAGTCGCATCTCGTCGGCGGCGAACTCCAAGTGTTGCCGCAGCCGAAGAACGCGAAGTTCGGCAAGTACGTGCTGACGCCGCGCGAAGTGCGGAAGTTCCTCGCCGGCAAAGGCTGGAACGCCGTCGTCGCCTTCCAGACGCGCAACCCGCTGCATCGCGCTCATGAGTATGCGTTGGTGCACGGCCTGGAGACGCTGATTCGCGAAGGCAAGAACGCCGGGGCCGTGCTCAACCCGCTCATCGGCGAGACGAAGGGGGACGACGTCAACGCGGAAATCCGCATGGCGACGTACGAGGCCCTCATCGACCAGAAGCAGCTCGGCGACGGCGACAGCGACCAATCGCTGTGGGGACCGCGGAAAGAACAAGTCCCCGACCGCGTCGCGTTGCTCGGCCTCGACATCAAGATGTTCTACGGCGGCCCGAAGGAAGCCGTGATGCACGCCATCTACCGCCAGAACATGGGCTATACGAACATCGTCATCGGCCGCAAGCACGCCGACGCCCCGTATGCCAACGGCGAGGCGATCTGGGGCGATTTCGACGCCCACCAGATCTTCGACAAGCTCGGCGGCGACCTCAAGATCCAGCCGCTGAAGGTCGGTTTCGCCGCGTACTACGATTCCATCGGACGCGTCGATCTGACAGAGCGGCACAAGGACGAGAAGCCGGTTTCGATCTCCGGCAAAGACATCCGTGCGAAACTCGTCGCGAACGAGCAAGTCGACCCGCGAATCATGCGTCCGAGCACGTCCAAGATTCTGGGCGAAGCCATGAAGGGCAAATAACCCACGTTCGCTTGCGCTTGGCGGATCACCGACTCACGCCGAAGCCCAGGGAATGCTTTCCCTGGGCTTCTTTCATTTCGACGCACCCGTTTTGGCGGCCTCCGCGGCCTTCTTCTTGGCTTCTTCATTCATCTTCAAGAACGGATTGGGCTTCAGTTCGATCGGTTTGATCGATTGCAGGTAATCGAGCACGTTCGCCGATTGCTCGCCGCCGACTTGGGCGTGAAAGTGCAGCGAAAAGCCGTGCGGGCCTTTCACGTCGATCAGCTTCGGCTGGTGCGTGAGCAGCGTGCGGATCACGTCGACCTGGCCGAGCATGGCCGAACAGAAAATGTCGGGCCGCGCTCCGTGTTCGAGCAGCAGTTCGACGATGTCGTGCCGGCCGCAATGGGCCGCGGCTCCGAGTCCGCTTTCCCAGTCGTTGGCGCCCCAATTGATGATGGCGAGCGCCAGCCCCGGCTCTTTCTGCACCAGTTGCTTTACCATGTCGAGGTCGGTGTGCGCAAAGATCACGAAGTCCTGAATGAGCAGCCGGTTGATTTGCGCGTTCTTCCACTTCGGCTGAAACTGCGGCGCCGGGTAATCGCGCTCGAACGGCGCTTCCCGCGGCCCCGGCTCCTCGGCCGCTGGCGGGTCTTCGGCCCGCAGCGGGGCGGCGGAAGAAAGAAACGCCCCGGCCGTCAGCGCGGCGAACGAGCGTCGAGAGTATTGGTCGGTGGTCATGGAAACCTCATCCGGAAATGGAAGAATCTCTGTTGGATTTCAGAATAACGGAACGGCGATCACCCGCAAACGAAGCGGAAGCCCAGGGAATGCTTTCCCTGGGCAGTTCCGGATGTGCACTTTCTGCATCACGCCTCAAAGCCGGTGTAGCCGGCAGTCCGCGAACTACGACTCGATTCCGTGCCCCCGGTGCTGAACAAGTGGGCGGATAAATTCTCGGGATTTCCGCGATTGGCGGGCTAGACTTGCGGACGGGCCTTCTCCGGCCTGCTCCCACGAAGGTCTACGTTGATGCCGTCCGCGCCGAATCCCGATTCGATGTTCGCCGCCTGGAACAGGATTCGGCAGCAGCTCCAGCGCATCGCCTCCACGTCGTCCGAAATCCACGTCACCATCGTCAGCTATCTCTACGCACGCACCTTGCCGGTGAGCATCAGCAAAGACGATCTCTCCTTCGTCGATGAATGGGCTCGTCTGCGCGGGACGGAACTGTTGAACGGCAAAGTGGTCTCGGGCAGCGCGCCGCCGCTCGATTTCGAGCATCCGCACTCGGGCGAGATCTGTCATCGCCATTGCCACTACAACTCCGAGCAGAACGTCGACGAATTTCTCGGCTGCATCCCCGAGGCGGCGAAGCTGCTGCTACAACTCCCGTCCTCAGCGTCCGATTTCCTGTGGAAAGGGAGCCACGTCCCGCGTCAGACGTCCGGCAACCCATTGGCCTTCTGGGCGGACGCGGTGCTGCAACTGGCGCTCCGTACGGTGAACACGCATCCCACCACCTGCTCGACGAAGTGCTACACCTGGGATGTGAACGCCGTGTACGAGGACGAGGAAGAGGACTTCGAGCGAATCGAGTTGTGGAACGAGTTCATCGCCGGGGAAATGACCGACAGCCAGGTCCAGCGGTCGCCGATGCGGCTGCCGCAGCCGTTCTGGTTCTGGATCGCCGAGCTGAACGAGTTCGTCGCCAAATCGCTCACCCTCGTGGATTGGATTCTCCGCCAGTATCAACCGGAGGGGAGGAAAACGTTTCGGAAGGAAATGAAGCGGTTCTCGTCGGTGCTGTCGGGGTGCGAGGATTCCATGACCAAGCTGCTGCTGATGTCGCACATGATCGGCCACAGCCTGGGCAAATCGGCGGAGCGCGTCAACGCGGACTTCTTCGCCGAATACGGCGGCGCCATCGACGACCTGCCGGAACGACGCCTGGAGATTTTCGAAGAGATGAAGCAAACCGCCCGGCGACAAATGGAGAAATGCGGGTGGTTGCTGCCGTAACAGGCAGCAGGCGGAAGCCCAGGGAATGCTTTCCCTGGGCTTCTTCATTTTGTCCGCCAAATCGCATCCTGGCTCGACTCCTCCGCCGTTTCAAACCATCGCGTCAGCGTCACCTTTTGTTGCGTGTAGAACTGCATCCCCTCGACGCCTTGGATGTGCAGGTCGCCGAAGAAGGAGCCGTTCCAGCCGGTGAAGGGGAACCAGGCCATCGGAGCCGGGACGCCGACGTTGATGCCGATCATCCCGGCGGGGAAGTGGCGCGCGAACTCGCGGGCCGCCCAGCCGCTGCGGGTGAACAGCGACGCCCCGTTGCCGTAGGGGGACTGCCGACCGACGGCGATCGCTTCGTCCAGCGTGCCGACGCGCAGTACGGAGAGGACCGGGCCGAAAATCTCCTCGCGGCCGACGCGCATCTCCGGCGTCACGCGATCGACAACGCTCGGTCCGAGAAAGAAGCCCCGCGAGGAGCCGGAATGCTCGCGGCCGTCGACGGCGACGCTCGCTCCTTCCTGTTGTGCGAGATCGAGGTATCCCGCCACGCGGTCGCGATGTTCCTGCGTGATGAGCGGGCCGACGTCGACCGTTTGTCCGGCATCGGTCGGGCCGACTGTCAAGGAGTTCGCCTTGGCGGACATGCGGGCCACGAATTCGTCGGCGATATTTCCGACCGGCACGGCGACGCTCGCCGCCATGCAGCGTTCGCCGGCGCAGCCGTAGGCCGCCGTCGCCAGCGCAGCCACGGCCTGGTCGAGGTCGGAGTCCGGCAGGATGAGGATGTGATTTTTCGCCCCACCCGCGGCCTGCACCCGCTTGCCATGCCGCGTGCCGGTCTCGTAGACGTGCTTCGCGACCGGCGACGAGCCGACGAACGAAATCGCTTTCACGAGCGGATGCGTGAGCAGCGCGTCGACACACACTTTATCGCCATGCACGATCTGAAAGACGCACGGCGGCAAACCAGCCTCAAGCAACAATTCGCCGAGCCGGTTCGCCGTCAGCGGAACCTTTTCCGACGGCTTCAAAATAAACGCATTCCCGCACACCAGCGCGATGGGGAACATCCATAGCGGCACCATCGCCGGGAAGTTGAACGGCGTAATACCGACACACACGCCGAGCGGATGCCGGATCGCCTCGGCATCGACGTGAGCTGCGATGTTCGGCAGCTTCGAACCCATCATGAGACTCGGCAAGCCGCAGGCGAACTCGACGACTTCCACGCCGCGCAAAATTCCGGCCCGCGCTTCGCTGCGCGTCTTGCCGTGCTCCCGCGTCACCATCGCCGCGAGTTCGTCGAGATTTTTCTCCAGCAATTCGCGGAACCGGAACATGACCCGGGCCCGGTCCACCACAGGCATTTCGGACCAACTTGGAAACGCGGCGTCGGCACTCTCAACGGCGCGATTGACTTCATCCGCAGTGCACAGCGGAACCTCGGCGATGATCTCGCCGGTGGACGGGTTGAAGACGGAACCGCGGCGTTCGGAGTCGCTGGGACGCCATTGTCCGTCGATGAGCATGGGCACGCGCGGCAGTAGTGCGGACATGGCGACCTCATTGTTGGGCCAAAGCCCGGCGACGGCGTCGCCGGGATCCCGCCGTCGCCGACGGCGGGCTTTGCACGGTCGCTTACCACATCGTCATCGATTCCTTGAACAACGCCGTCAGTTCGGCTTCCCCGGCGGGGCGGGGCGAGAGTTTCGTCACACGGTGCTGCGGCAGCGTGCCGGCCACCAGCGCCGG
>CAZDGB010000058.1:0-26440 GCA_964504645.1 uncultured Planctomycetaceae bacterium
CGAGCATGATGTTGTCTTCGACCGACAGATGCGGCGCGAGGTTGAGCTCCTGGTAGATCATCGCCACGCCGGCCTGCCGCGCGGCGTGCGGCCCGTTCGGCGCATAGGGCTGTCCGGCGAGCGACATTGTCCCTTCATCTGGGGCGTGCGCACCGCTGAGGATCTTCATCAGCGTGCTCTTCCCGGCCCCGTTCTCGCCGATGAGCGCCAACACCCGCCCGGGCCGCACCGACAACGAAACGTCTCGCAGCGCCTGCGTGGCGCCGAAACGTTTGGAGACGCGGGACATGGTGAGGAGCATGGGTAAGTTCCAAATGTCAAATCACAAGTTCCGTTCGGCGCGGGTCTCCTGACGTCAGGAGACCCGCGCCGAACAGCGAGTCAATAATCCAAACTCGCCCCTCCTTCGACCTGAATCGACTGCCCCGTGACGAAGCTCGCGTCTTGTGACGCGAGGAACAGCGCGACGCGGCCGATTTCTTCGATCTGGGCCATGCGGCCGAGGACTTGGACCTTCGCGGCTTTCTCCAGGCCGACGGCCGGGTCGGGGAGCGTTTTGGCCCACGCTTGCAGCAGCGGCGTGTCGACGTGGCTCGGCAGGATCGCGTTCACGCGGACGTTGTCCGGGCCGAGTTCGATCGCCAGCGATTTCGTGAAGCCGAGCTGCGCGGCTTTCGATGCGGCGTACGCCGTGGAATGTTCCTGGCCGAGGATCGCCGTCATCGACGAGATGTTGACGATCGCTCCCTGCGTCTTTTTCAGATGCGGCACCGCGGCCTGCGACGCGACGAACGTGCTGATGAAGTTCAACTTCAACTGATCGTCGAGCACTTCAAGCGTCGTCTGTTCGATGGTCAGCGCGGGGGGATGCCAGCCGGCGTTGTTGACGAGGCAATCGAGTTGTCCGAATTGCTGCACGGCCTGCTCGACGGCGCTCTGCACCTGGTCCGGATGGCGGACGTCGCAGTAGAAACACGCCGCGCGTCCGGGACCGAGTGTCGAAAGCTCCTCGGCGAGTTTCCGCCCGGCGACGTCGTCGATATCGAGAATCGCGACCGCGGCCCCCTCTTTGCAGAAGACGCGGGCGCAGCCCTCGCCGATCCCTTTCGATCCCCCGGTCACAATCACGACGCGATTGGCAAAACGCATCGACGGCTCCTTCGGCAATGAAGAAATGATTTGTGCCGAACTTAACGAGTGCAGCGACTGGCTGACAAGCGCGTGGAGCAGGCAGGAACCGCAGAGGCGACGCAGATTCCAGCCTGTAGGGAACGGCCTCTGTGCCGTTCCGCGATTTCATGCGGGTTTATACGTGTGGGAGCGTTCGCGGAACGCCACAGAGGGCGTTCCCTACATGGCCTTCCTAATCGTCGCCGTCGTTGGAGGAGTTTCCGTCAACTCGGCGGAAGCGGCCACCGCCATTTGACTTGTTCCTTTTTGGAAACTAGCGTTCCGCTGGCCAGAACATTGGCGTCGGGCGGTTCGGGCCGCCGCCCGGCGTCACTGCGTCGAGCCCCTCGGTTGGCGGCACGTTGCTCGTGTGCCGAATGACCACGGAACGTGCCACGGAAATTGAAGGACGCCATGTCGGGACGCGAACCGAACGCCTCTGCGTCGGATATCCTCGCAGAGCTGGCTCCCATCCAGAAGCCGGTCGGCGCGGTGCAAAGCCTCGCCGTCGACTGGGCCAGTCTGGATTTGTCCCATCTCTCGGTCCCGGCGGAGAAGCCGAAACCGAAGCCCGCTGTCGACGACGCGCTGGACCTTTCGTTCCTGGCCGCGGCGAACGCCGCACAATCGGTGGACCAAACGCTGGCCGCGCTGGATAGTGCCGTCAACCAGACTCCAGCCAATCCGCCCGCGGGTGAAACCACCCCGCCCGCCGCGGAACAAAAAGATTCCAAGTCGACGCCGGCTGCGGAAAAGCCAGCCGCGGAGACATCCTCGGACGCAACCGCGGAAGCGGACTCCGCGGCCGACGAGGCAAAAGATGCGGACAAAGTCCGCGGGCCGGCCGATCCGCGGTTGAACGAACTCTTCACCCGCGTCCAATCGCTGCTCGGCGGCAAAGAGAACAAGGGCGGCACGTTCACGCCGCACGAACCGGAATCGCTCGAAGACACCGGGCTGACGTTCGAGGAAATCGAACGGCTGATCCTGAAGTTCCTGCTCGCCAAGGGCGGCATGACCGGGCGGAAAATCTCTCAGCAGATTTGCCTGCCCTACGGCATCGTCGAGCCGATCCTCAAATCCTTGAAACGCGATCAACTGCTCGTCTTCCTCGGCACCGCGGAGATGGGCGACTATGAATTCGGCATCACCGAAAACGGCCGCGAACGGGCCCGCCGCTACGTCACGGAATGCACCTACTTCGGCGCCGCGCCGGTGCCGCTGAACGATTATCTCAAGGCGATGGAAGCCCAGAGCATCGCCAAGCAGACCGTGACGGAAAACGATCTGCGCGAGGCGTTCAACGACCTGCTCATCAACGACGCGATGATGGAGAAGCTCGGCCCGGCGATCAACTCCGGCCGCGGCATGTTCCTGTTCGGCGCGCCGGGCAACGGCAAGACCAGCATCGCCGAACGCATCACGAAGTGCTTCGGCACGAACATCTGGATTCCGCGGTCGCTCGGCATCGACGGCGAAATTCTCCGCATTTTCGACCCCGGCATGCACGAGGAAGTCCCGCGGCCCGCCGGCGAAGGACTGTTCGACCTGTCGGGCATCGACCCGCGGTGGGTGCAAATCGTCCGGCCGACGATTGTCGCGGGCGGTGAACTCACGATGGAGCAGCTCGAAGTCACGCAGAACCCGATGACGCACATCTGCGAAGGGCCGCTGCAACTGAAGAGCAACTGCGGCACGCTGGTCATCGACGACTTCGGCCGTCAACGCATGCCGGTGGACGAACTGCTCAATCGCTGGATCGTGCCGCTGGAGAAACGGTACGACTTTTTGAATTTGCCGAGCGGCAAGAAGATTCAGGTGCCGTTCGATCAGTTGATCATCTTCTCGACGAACCTGGAGCCGAAAGACCTGGTGGACGGGGCGTTCCTGCGGCGTATTCCGTACAAGATCAACGTCCCCGATCCGTCCGAGATGGAGTTCCGGCAGATTCTGAAGAAGCTGGCCCCGAAAATGGGCTTCCAGTACGACAAGACAGCGGTCGATCATCTGATCGAAGAACACTACGTCCGCTGCCGCCGCCCGTACCGCTCGTGCCAGCCGCGCGACCTGCTGTTGCAGGTGAAGAACTACTGCACGTTCCGGAATCTCCCGCGGAAGATGTCGTCCGAAGGGTTCGACTTCGCGGTGGAGAATTACTTCTCGGTAATGTAAGCGGCGCGCAGCGACGCTCGCTTGCGCATTGCGGGCCACATCTGGTTGATCCCTTTACCAGTAGCCCGCTCGCACGTAGCCCGTTCGAGACGATGGCGAGTACCAGACGTCGAAACCCGAGCCGCGAGCCGATCGCGAGCCTTGGTAACGCACCACGTCATCCGGCATCGGCCAATGTCGGCGACCGAAATCGTGGTCCCATAGCCTCTGCAAGTCATCGCCCTTGAGCGCTTGATATTTCTCAAAAGGCGTGGCATTGGCAAGCTGCTGCCTGCGGTTTACGACGGAGTGCATCCATGTCACTAAGTCTTCTTGCTCGCTGGTGAATCGAACCTCGTGCCCCGAGGCATATTTGTGCAACGTGATTTCCGTCGAGTTGTGGGGGATCTCGACATAGGGGTCGTCGATTTCAGCCGCGGTGCGATACTCGAACTGTCCGTATCGGATCGCATCGACGATCAGTCCGATGCCCATACAGGACGGAATAAACAACAGAATTGCCAGGACGAACGCCGTGGAAAGAGAATTCCTGCGGCGGGCAAACAGGCAGATCGCGAGCAGAGCGGCCACAAAGATCGCTGCAGTGATTTGAAACGGCAGAACGACTGGTGCGAACACGGGATGGTCGAATGCGAGTTTGCGAACGAGAAAACACGGCGAAGATTATCCGCGGCATCCCGGCGCTCGGTCAATCTTGTGACGAAAGGAGTGTGGCTTCGTGACTCGCGAAGTGCAAGCGTCGCAGGTTCGCGCTCACACTTCGCGGCGCGGCGCGATTAGAATCGACGAAACCTCGCGTGATCGGAGAGTTCGTTGGAACCGCGTCCGTTTCGTTTGATTCGCAACTTGAACCGCAGCCGTGAAATCGTCGCGGTGCTGCTCAATCACGGCTTCGGCGATCTCGTCGACCGGGCCGGCATCCGCGACTACTGGTATCGCTGGCGGAAATGGTTTTCCCGCAAGGGGCATCCGCCGAAACCGGTCCGTCATCTGACGACGGTCGAACGCATCCGGCGAGCGTTGGAAGACTTGGGGCCGACGTTCATCAAGTTCGGCCAGGTGATGAGCACGCGGCCCGATCTAGTGCCGGCGCCGATGATCGCCGAACTGCAACGGCTGCAGGAAAGCGTGCCGCCGTTTCCCTCGGAGCAGGCCGTCGCCCAGTTGGAACAGGAACTCGGCCGGCCGATCGACCAGTTGTTCGCGCAGTTCGACCGCAAACCGCTCGCCGCGGGGTCGCTGGGACAGGTGCATCGAGCGTTGCACTTCAACGGCACGCCGCTCGCGGTGAAGATTCGCCGACCCGATGCCGTGCGCGACGTGGAACGCGACATCTCGCTGATGCATGAACTCGCCGTGCTGACCGACCGGAACATCGCGGAGGCCCAGGTTTTCGATCCGATCGGGCTGGTCAATCATTTCGCGCGGACGATTCGCCGCGAGCTGAACTTCGCCCGTGAAGGCCGGACGATGGACGAATTCCGCCGGCTGTTCAAGGACGACCCGACGCTGTCCGTGCCGCAGGTTTTCTGGGAGTTGACGACCGAATCGGTGCTGACGATGGAGTTCGTCGACGGCCGCCGGATCGATCAGCTCGATGCTCAGCCCGGCTCGGCGTTCTGCGGCGCGGAACTGGCGGCCAAGGGCGCGAAGATCTTCATGAAGCAGGCGTTCGAGTTCGGCGTGTTCCATGGCGACCCGCACCCAGGGAACATCCGCGTGCGGCACGACGCGACGATCTGCCTGCTCGATTACGGCATGGTCGGCATGCTGGAAACGTCGACCCGCGAACAACTCGTCGATTTATTCGTCGCCGTCAGCCGGCAGGACGTCGATTCCGCCGTGCGGCTGGTGCTGGAGATCGGCGAAACGGTTCGCCCGGTCGATATGCCGCTACTGCAAGTCGACATGCGGGACTTCGTGGCGAATTACTACGGCATCGAACTGGAGCGGCTGAATGTCGGCCGCATGCTGTCCGACTTCGTGAACATCCTCTCGACGCACGGCATTCGGAACCCCGGCAGTTTGATGCTGCTGATCCGGGCGCTCGTCACGCTGGAAGGGGTCGGCCGGTCGCTCGATCCCGAATTCAACATGGCCGGGCATTTGCAGCCGTTCGTCGAGCATCTGGTGAAGGAACGCTACCACCCAGGCCGGATGGCGGAACGGGTGTATCACAGCACGCAGGAATTCGTGAAGATGGCCGGCGACGTGCCGCGCTATTTGAGCACGACGCTGCGGAAATTCAGCGAGGACGACCTGCACATCCAGTTGCAGCACCAGAACCTGGACCACTTGATCAGCGAAATGGAGCGGGCCAGCAACCGGCTGGTGGTGGGCATCGTCGTCGCCGCGCTGATCGTCGCGTCGGCTTTGATCATCTCGCGCGGCGTGAACATCGTCTGGCTGACGGTGCCGATCTATGTCCTGTCGAGCCTGCTCGCCGTGTGGCTGGTCTACGGCATCTTCCGCAGCGGGCGGCTGTGACGGGTTGGACAAAGCCGCGGATGGCATCCGCGGTCTTCGCTTTCAACCGGGAATCGGTTCATCCAGCGCCGCCGTCAGGACGTCGTCGACGAGTTGTGATGCCGCCGCGGGATCGTCCGGCAAGCGAATCACCTGCGGTAAGTCGATTTCGACATTCTGTGTCGCGAAGACGATTGCCGTTGTGTCAAAATCTTTCGTGCGCCAGCGCCCCGTTGGGGGGGTCGAGTCTTCGAGGCCCACCTTTCCGCTTAACCAATCGGTGGGCCTCGAAGACACGACCCACCCTACGGGAAGCGGACGTTCGAGCAACCGGGCGTGCAGTTCGCGAATCGTGGCAGCGAACACCGGATGCACGGCGTCCGGGATCAGCTCGACCAGCGGGTCGAGCACGAAGCGGCGGTACCACAGTCCCGGATGCGGAACCGTCAATCGCGGCGTCTCGAGGAACTGCTCAGCGTAGAGCAGCAGATCGAGATCGAGCGTTCGCGGCCCCCAGTGAACCGTCCGCACGCGTCCGCAGCGCTGTTCGATGTCCTGCAAAAGATCGAGCACGTCGAGCGGAGCGAGTTTGGTCTCGAACACGGCGGCAGCGTTATGGAACGCTTCCCCGGCGGCGAAACCCATTGGCGCCGTGCGATAACCGCGGCTGCGGCGCACATCGGAAACGGCCCCGGACGCATCCAGCAGGCCGAGCGCGTGGGAGAAGCGCGCCGGCACGTCGCCGAGATTGCCGCCGAGAGAAATCGCACACTGGACCATGCGGTCCAGAATCGACAATCAACCGGCGCGAATCAAGTCCTGAGTTCGCCGCCTCAGTTGATGCCGTGCGCCCGCATCTGGTTGTCGATCCGGCCGAACATGCCGTTGCCGGCGAGTCCGAAGTTGCCGATCGCAAGAATGATGACCGAAATGATCATCGCCAGCATGATGGCGTATTCCACCGCCGTGGTGGCCTCTTCATCGCGGCAGAAACGCCGCCAAAAGCGATAGACATTCATCGGTTCGATCCCTTTCATCGACTACGTTTCGATCCGTTCGACAACGTCCCCCATGGCAAAGCTAGGTCACGTTCGGCGGGCGGTCAAATAAAATCTTCGGCACATTCTTCGGTGGGAAATTGCTATGGGAATTTCCCGACGGGCGGTATAATCCGGGGCTCAGGATTCCTCGGTGGAGAGGCGTCTGTGCTTACGTCAACCTGTGTTTCCGTAAACCCAGTGGAGAAACCGATTGCATGGCAAAAGAAGAAGCGATTGAAGTCGACGGCGACGTGGTTGAAGCGCTCGCCAACACGCAATTCCGCGTGCTGCTCGAAGGGGGCCACACCGTGCTGGCCCATGTCGCGGGGAAGATGCGGAAGAATTTCATCCGCATCGTGCCGGGAGACCGCGTCACGGTCGAAGTCTCCCCCTACGATCCCAACCGCGGCCGGATCATTTTCCGCGAACGATGAGGCGGAAAAGTTCCAAATCACAAATGCCAAGTTCCAAACAAGCTCCAAACGGGAATGTTCCAATTCCGGAGCGGCAAGTCTCTTTTGAAAATTGAGATTTGAGATTTGGAACTTGTTTGTGATTTGAGTTTTGAGATTTGGAGCTTACTTCCTTGGCCGATTTGCCGTTCGTGCAGCTTTTCTCGGACGGCGCGTGCCGCGGCAACCCCGGGCCCGGCGGGTGGGCGTACATTCTGCGCCATCCGGCGACGGGGACGGAAAAAGAAGGCTCCGGCGGCGAGAAGCAGACGACCAACAACCAGATGGAATTGATGGCCGTCATCGCCGGCCTTCAGGCGCTGAAGAACCGCTCCAGCGTGGAAGTCATTACCGACAGCTCGTACGTGGCCAAAGGCTCGTCCGAGTGGCTGCCGGGGTGGAAGAAGAACGGCTGGCGGCGGCGCGAGAAGAACTCCTGGAAGCCGGTGAAGAACCAGGAGCTATGGCAACAGCTCGACGAACTGCTCGCCGCGCACGAGGTGCGATTCACGTGGATCCGCGGCCACGCGGGGCACGCGGAGAACGAGCGCTGCGATGAACTTGCCGTCGCCGCGGCCCTCGAGGCGTCAAGCACCTGAGATTTTAGGGTAGTGATCTAGCAGCTCGCCCTCAGAAATATCCCCCTTTGGACCAACCAGTCCTCGCAGCAGAGTTGCCTGCTCGAATAGCTCGGCCTTTCTCGCCCGTTCCGCAATAGTTTTGCCCATGCGCCAAGCAACGAGGGCATCCCCGCTCCAATTTATGTCGGCTGTCCCGCGGGCAAGTTCGCCAACCGCCTCCGCGGCATGCCGGCTGCCTTGATATGCGGCAAGCCACGCATATCGCCCGCTGATGTACCACGCAGCACAGAATGCTGAGTGATTGCCAAGCCTATCGAACGGCAGTGGCGGCACATTCGTGATCTTGTCCTGTACCGCCGCCAATTCGTCGGCGGTAAGACGGCCAGCTACGAACGACTCAGCGGCTTCCACCGCGCGTCGTCCCCTTTCGTCCTCGAGTAGATTCCAGACTCGTCGGACGCAGGCAATGGCAAACGTCCGCAAGGTCCGATCAGACACGCGATCGCAAACAGCTCTAAGCATTCGCTGAGGGTTTTTGCACGCCTTCCACTGGGAAAGTGTCAGCCGGGGTCCCGGCACGGGCGGCTCGTATGGTCGGGGCGACGTGACGCAGATTCGCGGATCATCAAGCATCGGCAATCCTCGCTCGATGTATCGTTACGAATTATTTTTCGGGAAATCGTTTGGATCAGATCAGTCTACCGAGCAGTTCAAACATAAACCGCCAGCCTCGGAAGCAAAGATACCCGATGGCACTCGCGAGCCCCGGCAAGAGTGGTGGGGCGATAGCTGACAGTATCAACACGGACACGACGGCCCAGATAACGACGTGGCGAACTTCAGCCCTTCGCCAACTCCACGGGGCGAGCCATATCCACGGAGGGCGATCCTCGTTCCCTCCACCCTTTATCCACTTGGCCAGCGAGAAAGGGGTTAAGCCGAATCGCGGATGAGCAACCGGTTCGTTCTTGTCCATCCCTTTCTCCCGCCCGGCGCGGATGCTTATACCGCCGGCCGTTTCAAATCCATGTCAAGGAACGGTCAGAACACCACTAGATTTGGAGGGAGCCCGAAGCGCTAGCGCTTCGGGCTCACCAATTCACTTCGCGCCGCGGAGCGTAAAGTCAGGCTCTTACTTGTTCTGAATCCGATATAGCGCCTTCTCCGTCCGCTGGAATAGCGCGCCGTCGTACGGGGTCAGCGAGGCGAAGATGCGGCCGGGGAGCGGATTCTCGGCGAGCACCTCGTACTCGTGACCGGGCTTGATCACGGTCGTGACGCCCGATTCATTGGTCAGATAGATCTTCCCGTCGGCCGCCAGCAGCGAGGCGGAAAAATCGCCGCCGACCCGCTTCTGCCAATGGGGCTCGCCGGTTTTCACGTCCAGGCAACTCGCCACGCCGTTGTCGCTGACGATGTACAGGTTGTCGCCGAGAATCAGCGGCGAGGAATTGCGATGCGGGCCTTTCACTTTCCAGGCGAGATGCGTTTCCGTCACGTCGCCCGATCCGTCCAGCTTGATCGCCGAGAACGTCGTATCGTTGTAGCCCGAACTGGCGAACGCCAGACCGGCGACGGCCACGGGGCGCGGCACATTCGAAAAGCCTCCCGGATAGCGGAAGCGCCATAGTTCCGTGCCATCGTCGGGATTGTACGCCGCGAAGAATTCGCCGCCGGAGCTCACGAGTTGCGGTTTCCCCTCGAATTCCACCAGAATCGGCGTGGAATAGGCCATCCGTCCCTCGACGCGCGGCGTTTTCCAAACTTCCTTGCCCGTCGTCTTGTCGAGCGCGACGACGTACTGCGTATCGGTGCCGTCGCAGGCCACGATCAGGAGATTCTTGTAGATCACCGGCGAGCCGCCCGGTCCGTGCCGATGCTCGTACTGCAATTCCGTCTGCCAGACGATGTCCCCGCTCGACGTCAGGCAGGCCGTGCCGTGCCGGCCGAAATGGACATAAACCTTGTCCCCTTCGATGATCGGCGTCGGCGAAGCGTGGCTGTTCTTGCCGTGAATCGAACCCGGATCGTCCTTGTGAAAGACTTTGATCTGCCGCAATACCTCCCCCGATTTGGCGTAGAGCGCGAGGGCGATCAGGTCGGTCGCCGGGGCGCTCTCGTCGGGTTTGACGGCGGTCGTCAGCCAGATCACGCCGTCGACGATGGATGGCGACGACCAGCCCAAGCCGGGAATGTCGGTCTTCCAGGCGATGTTCTCGGTTTCGCTCCAGGTGAGCGGCAGATTCGTCTCCGCCGAAACTCCCTGCTGGCCGGGGCCGCGGAATTCGGGCCAGTTCTCGGCGAGGGCGAAGGACGAAGCCAGCACTCCGTACCCGACGATCAGCCGACACCAGTGACAGATCATCAACCGACTCCTTTGCAAACCGGGTTCGAGACGGACGAGCGCCGGACTAACCAACACTTCAAACTATAAACATTCGTCAGAGATGATGCACGCGTGAAGTCGTTGAAACAAGGAAGCCCAGGGATAGCGATCCCTGGGCTTCCTTGAATTACTTGCGTGATCATTCGCGATCAGGTCGCGGGTTTCTCGACGACCTGCAGATTCGGCACGGTGATCGACGTGATCTTCACGCGGGTGTGCTTCTGGCGATGGCCGGTATGACGGCGCGAGGCGTGCCGGCGGCGCATCTTCTGGATTTCGAGTTTCGGGCCTTTGAATTCGCCGACGACGACTTCGCCCGCCACGGTGGCGCCGGCGATCGTCGGCTTGCCGATGACGCTCGCGCCGCCGGCGTTCGCCAGCAACACCTTGTCGAACGTCAACGTCTGGCCGGTTTCGGCGTCGTCACGAAAATCGACGACCAGCAAATCGCCTTCCTGCACGCGGTACTGCCGGCTGCCGTCTTCAATCACTGCGAACATGATGCGTTAACTTTCTCGCTCTTAAGTTCTGCCGAGCGGAGTCTCCGCTCGGGCATCCGTAATTTTACCAAATCTCTACCGCGATTTCGAGTCTTCCTTGGCCGGCAATTTCACTTCGGTCCCCAAAGCGTTATAGCAGTAGAACTTGAGATGCTCCGGCGAGACGTCGGTCAAGGCCGAGATCGTCACCGAAACGCCATAGCCCTCTTCGAGTTGCGTGATGTCGCGGCGCTTGCGGTTGTTCAGGAAATCAGCGACGCGCTCGTGTACGTCGACGGTGACTTTCTTGACTCCCTCCAGATTGGCGTGCGACATCAGCAGCCGCATGACTTCGATCGCCATGCTTTCCGCCGTCTTCACCTGGGCCGTGCCGCTGCAGCAGGGGCAATCTTCGTAGACGCTGCGGCGAAGCGACGGCCGGATGCGTTGCCGCGTCATCTCGATCAGGCCGAACGGGCTGATTCGCAGGATCTTTGTCCGGGCGCGGTCGCGGCGGACGGCTTCGCGGAAAGCGCGCTCCACGCCGCGGCGATGCCGTTCTTCCCGCATATCGATGAAGTCGTTCACGATCACGCCGCCGAGATCGCGCAGTCGCAATTGCCGGCTGATTTCCTCCGCCGCGCGGAGATTCACCTGGTAGGCGTTCTCCTCCGCATTGTCGTCCATGCGGAAGCTGCCGCTGTTGACGTCGATCGCCACGAGGGCTTCTGTCTGATCGATCACAAGCGATCCGCCGCCGGGAAGCGGCACGCGGCGCGTCTGGATGCGGGCGATTTCGTCCTCGATGTTGAACTTGCGAAAGATCGGCTCTTTGCCGTCGTAGAGCTTGATCCGTTCGACGTGCCGGGGGAGGACGATCTTCATGAACTCGCAAGCCCGCTCGTAGGCCCGCGGCTCGTCGATCCACACGGAGTTAATGTCCCCCATGTAGATGTCCCGGATCGTCCGGATGATCATGTCGCTTTCTTCGTAGATGTCGACCGGCGCCGGATACTTCTTCAAACGGCGGACGATCACATTCCACAGCCGCAAGAGGTAATTCAGGTCGCGCTGCAAGTCGGCCTGCGAACGGTCGATCCCCGCGGTGCGGATGATGAACCCAAGTCCCGGCGGCGGATTCAGTTCGACGAGCGCCTGCCGGAGCTTGCGGCGGACGGAATCGTCGGCGATTTTGCGGCTCACGCCGACGCGCTGCAGTCCGGGCATCAGGACGAGATAGCGGCCGGGGATGCTGATGTAGGTGGACAGCGTCGGGCCTTTGGTGCCGATGCCTTCCTTGATGACCTGCACCAGCACTTCGCTGCCGCGCTTGAAGATCTGCTGGATCGGCGGCTTGTTGCGGATGCTGCGCTCGTTCAGCCGGCTGTTGCGGCCGCGCGGCGAACGCGAACGTGGCGCGTCGTCCTCTTCGTCCTCGTCGTCGCCGTCCTCCTCGCGGCCGTCGACGAGATGCTTGTAATACTGGTATTCGACGTCGCTGACGTGCAGGAAGCCGTTGCGTCCGACGCCGAAATCGACGAACGCGGCCTGGATGCTCGGCTCCAGGTTGACGACGCGGCCCTTGTAGATGTTGCCGACGTAGTTCTCGAGGCTATTCCGCTCGACGTAGAGTTCCTCCAGCACGCCGTCTTCCACGATGGCGATGCGGCTCTCCTCCGGCTGGAGGACGTTCATCAACATATCGATCTTCATCACGCGCCTTTCTAGGGTCCGCGTGCGATGCGTGTTTCTCGTCGTCATTCCCGCCGACGGGCG
This sequence comes from uncultured Planctomycetaceae bacterium, assembly GCA_964504645.1. Lineage (GTDB taxonomy): Bacteria > Planctomycetota > Planctomycetia > Planctomycetales > Planctomycetaceae > CAZDGB01. The sequence goes on from CAZDGB010000058.1 coordinate 12,523, forward strand.
CTTGGCCGGTTCGGCAAACGAGACGCGGGGCGGGGGAACGTCGTCCGGTGAGTGCGGTCGGCGGCAGCGGCCGGGAGAGATCTCTCCGAAGGCCGTCCGCAGCGTCGGTCGAGGGTGCGTTTCGACAATCTTGCACAAGGGCGGTCATCGCGGCGGCCGGAGCAGGCTCACGGGGGCGATCGACGGGCCAGAGTGCGAACGAGGTCGAAGAACGGCTAGAGCCGCTCGGCATCAGCGAGCGGGCAGACGTTCCGGCGGATCGGGTCGAGGCTGCCTTCGACCGCCGGCCGGAATCGGACCGCAGCAGAGAATCGTCACGGGACGGAACAAACACGCAACAATGCACGCGAAACAAAACCTGGTTGATTGACTGGAAACAGGTCGCTTCGAACCGCAGCCGCGCTCGAAGCGGGAAATTGTTCATAAGCTCCAAGTTCCAAAATCCAAATCTCAAACAAGTTCCAAGTTCCAAAACTCTCAAACGGACACAACGTCAGTTTTTTGGAATTTTTGCCTTTTTGGAGCTTGTTTGGAACTTGGATTTTGGAACTTGGATTTTGTCGTCGGTCACGCGTTGGTCAGGCTCAGCGCCGATTGCGCGACCGATTCGGGGCAAATCTTCTTCAACTCTCCTTTGAGGTACGCTTCCACGTCGCGAGCCGTGTCCATTTCCTCGACCCGCGCACAAATCGCCTCGGCCTTTTCGATGGTCAAATGGCGAATCACTTCCTTCAATTCCGGTATCACCTGCGGCGTCACGCTGAACTGCCGGAAACCCATCCCGATGAGCAGCGGCACGAACAACGGGTCGGAACTCATCTGCCCGCAAATCGACGCCGAAATGTGGTGCCGGCTCGCCGCCGTCCCCACCATGCGAATCAGCCGCAAAATCGACGGATCGCCCGCCCGGTACAGGTTCGCCACCGTCGGGTCGGCCCGGTCGACGGCCAGAGTGTACTGGATCAGGTCGTTTGTCCCAATGGAAAAAAAACTGACCTCATCCGCAAACTCTTCCGCCAGCAGCGCGGCCGACGGCACCTCGACCATCATACCGACCGGCACGTCTTTGCGAAACGGAACCCCTTGCTCATCAAGGTCTTCAACGACGTCGGCCAGCACCATTTTCGCGCGGCGCAGTTCGGAAAGCGTACTGACCAGCGGGAACATGATCCGCACGTTGCCGTGCACCGCCGACCGCAAAATGGCCCGCAACTGAGTCTTGAACAGTTCCAGGTGCTGCAACGTCAACCGGATGCTGCGAATGCTCAGCGCGGGGTTGATCCCTTCGGGATACGCGGCCCGCAGCGCGCCCGGCATTTTGTCGGCGCCGAGGTCGAGCGTGCGGATCGTCACCGGCCGTCCGGGAAACGCCCGCAGCACTTCGCAGTAGGCCTGGTAATGATCTTCTTCCGTCGGCTCGCGCTGGCCGTCGAGGTAGAGGAATTCCGTCCGATACAGGCCGATGCCGTCGGCTCCGCGGTGATGACAGGCCTCGGCTTCGAGCGGGAACTCGATGTTGCCGTAGAGCTCGATCGTGACGCCGTCCTGCGTTTCGCTCGGCAACTGATGGAGCGATTCGAGCCGCTTGGCGAAAATCTGATAGCGGGCTTTGGAATCGCGATATTTGGCGAGCGTCTCCTCGTCGGGGTCGATGATGACGGTGCCGTCGCTGCCGTCAACGATCGTCATCACGCCGCCGGAAACGTCGGGGAGGAATTTCCCGATGCCGACGACGGCGGGGATTTCGAGCGCCCCGGCGAGGATCGCCGTGTGGCTGGTGTGCCCGCCGACTTCCGTGGCGAAGCCGAGGACGAACCGCTTGTCGAGCGAGGCGGTCTCGCTGGGCGTAAGGTTGTGCGCGAGGATCAGCACCGGGCCGGTGAGATGTTGCAATTCTTCCCGCCGCTCGCCGAGCAGATGCCGCAGGACCTTCTTTTCGAGATCGTAGATATCCGCCGAGCGTTCGGTGAGATAGTGGATCGGAAGGTTTTGCAGCTTCTTGGCGTATTGCCGCAGCACGCGGCTGGCGGCGTACTCCGGTGAGAACGACTTATTGCGGATCAGCGATTCGATTTCCGCGATGAGCTGCACGTCGCGGATCATCATCAGGTGCGCGGAGAAAATGGCAGCGTACTGCGCGCCGAGCGTCTCTGCGGCAAGCTTTTCGTTCAGCTCGATTTCGTGGCAGACGGCGTCCATCGCCGTGCGGAAGCGGGCGATTTCCGCATCGATAGCGTCGATGGCAACGAAGCGCTGCGGGATGCGGAAGCTGTCGGCGCCGAGGACGAGTGCCTGGCCGATGGCGACGCCGGGAGAGACGGGGATGCCTCGAAGGGTCAGCATGCGGCGCCGTCCCTTTCCGCGGCGGAATCAAGCGCCGTTCGTTTCGGGGATGGAAAAATCCCCGTCGAACAGCTCTCGAAACCGTTCCATCGCCGTGGCTGCGTCGTCACCCGAGATTTCCAGTTCCAGTTGGGCGCCGGGTCCGGCGCCGAGGGTCATCAGATCGAGAATGCGTTTGGCATCAGCCCGAATTTCCGCCTTGCAGACGATGATGGTGCAGTGAAACTGCTGCGCCAGCTTGGCCACCACGGAGCACGGAATGAGATGCAGGCCGTTGGGCGTTTTCACGGTCACGGTGTGTCGCAAGGCGGCCGCATCCGTCGACATCGTTCCGTACATCCTGTCTCGCGCCGGGCGGACTGGGCCGCTCGGCAAGGGAAACTCTCAGATCTCGTTGTTGTCCGCTTCTTTGAGCAGATCCCAGACGGCGTCCTTCGATTTCGACTGGATCAGGAATTTACAGAAGTTCTGGTTCCGCAGATGCCGCGAGATGTTTTCCAGCCCGCGGAGGTGATCTCCCGGACGGTCGGGAGGGGAAATCAGCAGGATCAGGATGTGGACCGATTCGCCGTCGAGGCTGGCGAAATCGACCCCGGCCTCCGTCAGCGCGACGGTGGCGATGAGGCGATTGACCGACGGATGCTTTGTGTGGGGCACTGCCACGCCGTTGCCGATGCCGGTGGAGCCGAGTTCTTCGCGCTTCATGATGGCGGAGACGATGCTCTGTTCGTCGCCGTCGCCGATGCTCCCGGACGCTTTCAGGCTCGACACCATCGCGGCGATGGCGGCCTCCTTGGTCGACGCCTGCAGCTCCGGCAGAATGGCGTCGCGGATGACAAAATCGCAAAGCTTCATGACAAACCCTTTAACTGTTCCGGGCGCCCGCGCCGCAACTGGAATGGCCCGCGGAGGATCGACTTACGTGTTTTCGAATGATGAGAGATTGTAGCAGCCGCTGCCGACGAGGCGAGGTCGTTTCAGCCCGCCGCGGCCGATTCTTCGCCCTCGGTTTTTCCAGGGGGCGGAGGCGTCCGGCGATGGTGCTCCTGAATCTTTTCCTTGTATTTGCGGATCTGCTGTTCCATCTTGTGCAGCGCCGAATCGAACGCCGCCGTCACGCTCGGGGCGGTTTCGCTGGCGACGAAATTGTGCTTGTGCTCGGCATCCACCAGGATTTCGACCACCGCGTCGTCTTTCTGCAGATCGGTCGTGATCGAGATTGCCGTGACCCGCTCGAAATACGTCAGCAGCTTTTCGGCCTTTTCGCGCATGTAGTCTTGTGCACCGGGCGACAGATGCCCGTGGCGGCTGGTAATGGCGACTTGCACCGGATGGAACTCCTTGAGTGATCCGCAGCGACGCAACGCTCGGCGCGGCGAATGTGCATTGATTCTAAACCGTGGAATTCCCCGGTCAACCCAACGCAAAGTTGCGGCTAGGGACTCACGCGCGGCACGATCCAGCAGGAATTGTGCTGAGTCAGCCCGATGTGGGGATAGTACGTCACGGCTTTCGGGGCCGAAAGCAGGATCAGCGTGGTGTTCAATCCCGCCGCTTGATGACAGGTTTGCAAGAGTTGCCGGCCGATTCCCCGCTGCTGATACGACACGTCCACGGCGAGATCGGCGAGATAGGTGCAGTAACTGTAATCCGTGAGTGCCCGCGCCACGCCGATGAGCAGGCCGTCGTCGGTGCGGGCCGTGCAGAGAACGTCGGCGTGCTCCAGCATGCCGGCCATCGCCGCGCGATCCTCAACCGGCCGCCGCTCCGCCAACGTCGACCGCACCAGCACGTCGATGAACTCCTCCACCGACAGTTGCGGCTCGATTTGATAGAGAACCATGCAATCCCTTGCTGAGCATGAAGACAAAGGCTTTAACCGCAGATTTCGCAGATAGGCAGCCAGATTATCGCAGATGCAGATGGCCAAAAGCCCGCGGCAGGACTTGTCAGGAATCTCAGATCTCAAATCTTCGATTTAAGACCGCTCTAAAAAATCTGCGTTAATCTGCGAAATCTGCGGTTACGGCCTGTTGCCTTTGCTTTCCGAGGTTAAACCAACCCGCGGATCGGGTTCGCCTGGTAGACGTAGTGCGGTCGGCCGGTGACGTCGTGCCAGGCGGCGTCTTCCGGGATGCCCAAGCCCTGGTAGATCGTCGCGGCGAAGTTTTCCGGTGTTTGCGGGTCCGCCGTCGGGTACGCGCCGGCTTTGTCCGACGCACCGATCACGCGGCCTCCCTGCACGCCGCCGCCGGCGGCCCACACTGTCTGACACGGGCCCCAATGGTCGCGGCCGGGATACTTGTAAATGTTCGTGGCGATGTGCGAAATCCGCGGCGTGCGGCCGAATTCGCCCGCCATGATGACCAACGTGCTGTCGAGCAAACCGCTCTGCTGCAAGTCGTCCAGCAGGGCCGACACGGCAAGATCGGTCGGCGGGAACAGATAATTCTTGAGGCACGGGAAGTTGTTGCCGTGCAGGTCCCAACTGCCGAAGTTCCCCAGGTTGACCTGGACCATGTTGACGCCGGCTTCGATCAGGCGGCGCGCCATCAGCAGCGACCAGCCGAACGAGTTGTCGCCGTATTTCTTGAGGATCGCCGGATCGGACTGCCGAACGTCGAGCGCGGCCCGAACTTTCGGATCGGTCATCAGCGAGACCGCCGATTGCGTCATACGGTCGTAATTTCCGACCGCCGCCTGCACTTCCAGACCGCGGCGCTGCTCGTCGATCACATCGAGCAATTTTCGCCGCTGATCGAACCGCTGCGAGAAGACTCCTTCCGGCAGCGTGAGATTCGGTACCTCGAACCGCCAGTTCAGCTTGTCCGAAAGCTGGCCCTTGTGCAGATCGAAGAGATATTCCGGAAACGCACCGGAATACGAATGATAAGCATGCGGCTTGTCGGTGCATTCCACCATCCACGGCTCGCGGTCTTTGCCCAACAGGCCCGCAAACTGGCCGGAAAAGATGCCCGAATTCGAGTGATACAGCTTCTCCGGCACCACGGCCGCGTTCGGCAACAGCCCGCGCCGGGGTGTCACGGCTCCGGCAATCGCCACGATCGACGGGTCGTCGAACGCGTGCGGCGTCATCCCCTTGTACGTCGGCGGCACCTTCGATTTGCCGGTCAGCATCAAGTACGTGCCGGTGTCGTGTCCGTTGTCGCCGTGCGTCACTGACCGAACGAGCGACCACAGATGACTTCTTTGGGCAAGCAGCGGCATGTGTTCGCAGATGTCGATGCCCGGCGTGTTCGTCGCGATCGGGTTGAACTCGCCGCGAATCTCCGCCGGCGCATCGGGCTTCAGGTCGAATGTGTCGTGCTGGCCCGCGCCACCGGTGAGAAACAGAAAAATCACCGATTTCGGCGCCGTCCCCGCCGGCGCGGCGTGCGCCGCGTTCCGCAACCGCAACACGTCGAGCTGCGACAACCCGAAAAACCCCAGCGACCCCGCCTGCAAAAGGCTGCGGCGATTCAACGGATGAGGCAGCGAGTTCATACGGTTCGCTCCGCGACAGAGACATTTCGGCCAACCAACAAGTATAACAGGCAATTGATGAGTTGCCAGACGAAACGTGGCGGCAGGTTTTCCAAAGTGTGACAACCACATGTAGGGAACGCCCTCTGTGGCGTTCCTCAAATATTCCCTCCGTATGAACTATTGCGGAACGGCACAGAGGCCGTTCCCTACAAGCGACGAGATTATGCGCTCACTTTTGCTGATTCTCGTTCTCGCGTCCCCACTCTCCGCCGCCGAACCGGCTCGACTCGAACCGCACAACACGCCGGTGCCGTTTTGTTTTCAGGCCGAAGGAAAGCGTTCGTGGCGCATTCTCACCGGGCCGCTTGCTGAAGGGCAGCGCGTCGAACTCGAACTGCTCCGTGGCGAAGAACGCCTCGCGATAGGATCGAACATCGAAGCCGGCGGACTGTCGCTGGCGGTTTCGCCGGAAGGCCGGTTGCAGGTGACGGCGAATGCCGAGGGGACGCCGGAGCGATTTCGGCTGCGTGTGACGTTAATCAATCCGGATGAAACCAAATCTGAGCAGACGCTCTCGCTGCGCGCCGCGCCGCCGCCGCGGCCGATCGGCTATCTCGCCGATCTCGTCGACGATTTGATTCACACGTATTACGACGCCAACCAGAGGGCATTTCGCCCCATCAGCCGCGGGGCGTTCGACCAGTATTTTCGCCGGTTGCAGGCGCACGGCACGCCGCGGCTCATCGTCTGGCACAGCCCGTTTCCGTATTTCACGCGGCCGGAAGACCACGATCCCGAACATTGGCGGCGTTACGCGGCGCAGTCCAAGGCCATTTTAGAGAGCCAGGAACTCCGCGACGAATTGGCCAAGCACAGTGGTTTGTCGAGCTGGCAATGGCTCAACTTCCTGATGGAACTGCGATTGAATCCTGAATCCGGCCCGATGTTCGCCCAAAGCGCGGCGGAACACGGCATCGCGCTGACGGCGAGTTTCGAGCCGTTCGAAGCGGCGCTCACGAAGTATTACGACGTCCCCGCGTTCGATGCCGAAGGAAATTTTCTCTGGGGCTTTCTCCCGCTGGCGACGCCCGCCGTGAACTACACGCCGGAAAACATCTGCTTCGCGCACTACCGCGAAATCCTGTCGCGGATGGGCCACGCTGACAAAGGCCGCGTCGGGAGCATCGATCTGCCGGAGTTGGAAAACGTTCCTGATCTACTCGACCGTTATGGACCGACGGGCGGGTTCGAAGTCTATGCTTCGCCCTTTCCGCCGATTGCGTCCGATTCGTTCGTGCTGTCGCGCACAGCCGACGGCGACTTCGAACTCGTTCGGTACGAAAAGATCCGGGAGCAAGTCGATCGGCAGCGGACGAAGATCAAATCGTTCCGTCTGGAGAGAGGCGGCCGCCCCGAAGATCGGCCGGCGATGCTCACCGGGTTGACGATCCCCGCCGAAACCCGGTTCCTGCTGGTGACGCATCCGCACGCGGAGCAGCATCAATTGACGCTGGACCGCGAATTCCCTGTGGCGTTGCGGTCCAAGGCCGGAAACCGTTTGCAGCGGGAAACGATCTGGTGGGTCTTCGATGAGGCCGCGCCCGGCGGGAAAGACTGTCGCATCGCGGGGATCGCACCGACCGGGGAGTACCGGGCGGTGTTCCAGGCGAATCAAAGCTCGATCAGCCAGTTGCTGAAACACGAAGGCCGCGTGCCGCTCGCGGGGAACACGGTGGTCATCGACCTCGGCCCGCTCTGGTCGGTGGAGATGATGGACTTCCAGCAGGCCGCCACGCGCGAGCTGGCCGTGAAGCAACTGAAAACGCTGCTCGGCCTGCAAGCCGCCGGCGATCCGTTCGCCGACGAGACGAAACCACGCGGTGTTTACGACGAAATCTTCATCAACACGCGGTCGCACGTCGATCTGGCGACGTCGTTCGCCGACGGCGTCGACGGCCAGAAACCGATTGCCCACTACTACCGCACCGGCCGGCGCTATCTGCATCATCTCGGTCTCGACAAGGCGTATGCGCCGCGCGCAGCGGCCGACAACGCCCGGCTGAAAGCGGCTGCCGATTCCAAAGCCGGCGTAGAAGTCGAACGCATCACGACCTGGCAGGACGCCGAGTGGCGCGAGCCGTGCCAGGAGCCGGATTCACCATTTCTCTGGCGGCTGGCTCGCAATGAAGCCGTAGCCGATGGTGTGACGCAACTGCTCCGCGATCTCGAACGAGAATTCCCTGCGACCCGTATTCGGGCCGTCATTCCGCCGCGAGAGGCGAGCGTCAAACGAATCCAAGCTGCACTCGAACAACTTCCCGTTCCGGCCGGCGGTTTCTACGGCCGAGACTACTATCAACAGTTGTGGTGCTCGAACAATCACATCCCAACAATCGGCGAAGGGATGGCAATGGTCGACCTCGCCGGCACGCGGATCGAACCGGTCTTCCTCGGTTCGGGCGGTTATCAACCCGACGACGCGCCGTTCCGGATGTTCATCGACGACCAAATCCGCGACCTCGCCGAGAATCGCGGCTCGAACTACCGCGGCCCGCGCAGCTATTTCCTCGAAGCTCAGTTCACGCTGCGGGCGGCGAACCTCGACGAAGCCCGCCGGAACCGCGAACGGATGATCTGCGAGTTGTTGAGCCGGAAGGACGACATCCGCGAAGTCCTCCTCTACGAAGCCACCGACTGGCTGCACACCCTGCCGCTCGACGAACCGGACTATTGCAGCCACCGCTTCACTGAGCGATGCAAGTAATTTGCCACAGATGAACTCGGATGAACACAGATGGGGCAGCAATGAATGAAGAACATCTCAATGCGTTGACGGAGAAGATCATCGGCTGTGCGTTCAAGGTGTCGAACACATTGGGATGCGGTTTTTTGGAGAAGGTTTACGAAAATGCCCTGGTGCACGAATTGCGAAAGCATGGTCTCCGCGCCGAACCGCAGCACCCCATCAACATCTACTACGACGGCGTTCTGGTCGGCGAATACTTCGCCGACATTCTCCTGGAAGATACGGGGATTCTCGAATTGAAGGCCGTCGCCGATCATCATGACATCTTCACGGCTCAATGCCTAAACTACCTCAAGGCGACTGGTAAGCCGATGTGCCTTCTATTGAACTTCGCCAAGCCCAAAGTCGAAATCAAACGGTTTCGAGGAGGCTCGCTTGTCGGGAGTCATTAGCCACAGATGAACACGGATAAACACGGATAGGACAAAAGGGATGCTGGGATGTGGATTCTTTGGGAAGATCACATAGTGGCTCTTGATCCGCCTTTATCAGTGTCCATCTGCGGCTATTTTGAATTGTAAGGATTGTCACATGTCCTTGACGTCCACCGGCAGCGCGCTGTTGCATCTTGAATGCACGGTTACCGGGGAGACGATTCCCGCGGACAAGCTGATGAACCTCTCGCCGGCGGGGAAGGTGTTGTATCCCCGGTACGATCTCGCTGCAGCGAAACGGCGATTGACGAAGGACGCGCTGAAGGATCGGCCGCCGAATTTGTGGCGCTATCAAGAAGTGCTGCCGGTGTTGTGGAAGGAGAACATCGTCAGCCTCGGCGAGGGATTCACGCCGCTGCTCGATGTGCCGCGGCTGGCGGAGCGGGCCGGTGTCGATCGGTTGCTCGTGAAGGACGAAGGCCTCAACCCGACGGGCAGCTTCAAGGCCCGCGGGATGACGGCGGCGGTTTCGAAGGCGAAGGAACTCGGCGCGACGGCTCTCGCCGTGCCCAGCGCCGGCAATGCGGGGGGAGCGCTCGCGGCGTATGCGGCCCGGGCGGGATTGTCAGCCTGCGTGATCATGCCCAGCGATGCCCCGCTGCTCAACAAGCTGGAAACGGTCGTCACAGGCGGCGAATTGCATCTCATCGACGGCCTGATCAACGACGCCGGCCGCGTCGTGAAGAACAGCGCCGCCGCGCGCGGCTGGTTCATTCTCAATACGCTCGCGGAGCCGTACCGCGTCGAAGGGAAGAAGACGATGGGCTACGAGGTCGCCGAGCAGCTCGGTTGGCGGCTGCCGGACGTCATTCTTTACCCGGCGGGCGGCGGCACGGGGCTTGTTGGGATGTGGAAGGCGTTCGACGAGATGGAGCAACTCGGCTGGATCGACGCGAAACGCCCGCGGATGATCGTCGTGCAAGCTGCCGGCTGCGCGCCTGTCGTGCGGGCCTTCGAGGAAGGGGCCGATCACGCCCGACTGTTCGAGAACGCCCGTACCGGGGCCAGCGGGTTGCGAGTGCCGATCGCCATTGCGGATTACCTCATGCTGCGTGCCGTGCGCGAAAGTGGCGGCACCTGCGTCGCCGTCACCGATGACGAAATGCTCGCGGCGACGAAAATCATTGCTCACGCCGAAGGGCTGTTCGTCGCGCCGGAAGGGGCGGCAACGTATGTCGCGTTGCAGAAACTGCTCGCTCAAGGCGTGATCCGCCGGGACGAAACGGCCGTGCTGTTCAATACAGGGACGGGGCTGAAATACCCTGAGTTCTTCGATTCTCTGGTTCAAAGTATTCCGACTTTGCCCGGAAACGCGCAAACGGTGTAAGCGATCGCTCGAAAATGCCCTTCATTTTCTCGTTTTTCACTGCTATAATTCCTGCAAGTCGCGGGAGTTCGCCGCAGAGTATCCGTCACGCCTATTGAGCAGGTTCAGGAGCATCACATGGCCGTCATTCTCACCGAAAAAGCCGCGGGCGAAATCAAGCGCGTCCTCAGCGAGCAGAAGTATCCGGACAACACGGTCGTCCGCATCGGCGTCGCCGGCGGCGGCTGCAGCGGGTTCGCCTACGATTTCCGCTTCGACAACGCCACCGACGAAGTCAAGGACCACGTTGACGAGCAGCACGGCCTGAAGGTCGCCGTCGACAAGAAGAGCGCCCTTTACCTCGACGGCACGACGATCGATTTCTACGAAGGGATCGAACGCCGCGGGTTCACGTTCAACAACCCGAACGCCGTCAAGAGCTGCGGCTGCGGCAGCAGCTTCTCGGCGTAAAACGATCTCGCTGCAAAAATTGAAAGCCCAGCTTGCGCGCAAGCTGGGTCTTTTTATTTGATGAGCACTTCGACGGCGCGGGAACGCTTCTACGAAGCGTCGCGAATTGCTACGCTGGCCGAACAACGATGTTCGCTCTTCAGGAACTACGACCATGAAATTGCAAGGAAAGAACGCGCTCGTCACGGGGGCGTCGCGGGGCATCGGCAAAGGGTGTGTCCTGGAGATGGCCAAAGCCGGCGCGAACGTGGCCATCAACTACTATTCGCACACTGACGAAGCTGAGGCCGTCGCCGCGGAGGCCCGCAGCTACGGCGTGAAGGCGATCATTCTGCAGGGCGACGTCGCCGACCGGGCCCGCGTCGAAGAGATGGTCGCTCAAACGGCGAAAGAGTTCGGCAGTCTCGATCTGTTCGTGTCGAACGCCGTCTACAGCGACCGAAAGTTGATGATCGACGCCGACCTGGAAGGCTTCGAGCGGACGATCAACGTCGGCATGTGGGGCGCGTTCTACGGCACGCGTGCCGCGGCAATTCAAATGGTGAAACAGAAAAAGGGTGGCTCGATCGTCGTCATCAGTTCGCCGCACGCGGTTCTCGCCATTCCGACGTCGATGGCCTACAACATGGCGAAAGCGGCCATCGACCACATGGCCCGCACGGCGGCGATCGAACTGGCGACGCACCGCGTCCGCGTGAACATTATTCATCCCGGCTGGATCGACACACCGGGCGAACGGAAGTTCTTCTCGGAAGAGCAGCTCGAAGCCGGAGCGAAGTCGCTGCCGTGGAAACGCCTGGGCCGGATCGACGAGATCGGCAAGGCCGCCGTTTACATCTCCAGCGACGACGCCGACTACATGACCGGCAGCACCCTCACCATCGACGGCGGCGTGAGCCTGCCCTGGTGGTCGAACCGCGCCGAAGGGGAACCGTGACGTTCTTGATCCCGAGCGGGGGGGCGTAAGCACCCTGAATGCGATTGCTAAGACAATCGACGCCCCATTCAGGGGCCTCACGCCCCCCGTTCGGAAGAGTTTTCTCTATTAAACGTTGTCTCTAGGAAAAGTCTGATGCCCAAGAAAAAATCTGCCGCTCCGAAGATTCGTTTTCCGCGCCGCTTGGGGCTGCGCACGGCGGAAGCGCTGGTCGAGGTCGGTCCCGATTATGCCTGCGCGGAACCGGAAATCGTCATCGGCGAACTCGACGGTCCCGTCGGCACGGCGATGGCCACGCTGCTCGGCGATCAGGCCCGCGGCCATTCTAAGGTCTTCGCCATCCTGAATTCCGACGTGCAGGTGAAGCCGGCGACGCTGATGGTCAGCAAGGTCACCGTCAACAGCTCGAAATATACGAACTACCTGATGGGCAGCGTGCAGGCCGGCATCGCCAACGGCGTGCTCGACGCAGTCCGCGAAGGGATCATTCCGAAGGATCGGGCGGAAGAACTCGGCATCATCATCGCCGTCTGGCTCGACCCGAGCGTGGTCGACGTCGAAGTCGATCATCAGTTGCTGTTCGATTCCAACCGCCAGGCGACGACGAAGGCGATCCGTAAGGCGATCACCGGCGAACCGAGCATCGACTGGCTCCTCAAGCACCAGAACGAAGTGACGCACTTCTATCACCAGTTGGGGCTTGAAGGAAAACTGTGACCCAAGACCGCCGTCAGCGACGGCGGGACGATTTCGAGATTTCCGATCACCATGCCGACCGCGGGCGAATTCTCTGCTGCCGAACTAGCTTCCTTTGATCGCGAGGGGTTCCTCATTGCCCGCGGCTTGGCCGGCGCGGAGTTGGTGCGCCGCATGCGCGCCGTCACCGAACGCGGGCTCAAGGAGGAAATCGGCCCGATCGAATACGAAGCCGATCTGCAGTACCCCGGCGCCCCGGTCTCGAAGCAGGGGCACGGCGGGCAGACGATTCGCCGTCTCAAGCAGGCCCACAGCCGTGACTATGTCTTCACGGAATGGCTGCTCGACGCGGGGTTGGATCGCCGGCTGCGGCAACTTTTAGGGAACGAACTGGTCTGTCCTCTCGCGCATCACAACTGCGTGATGACGAAGCATCCCGCGTTCAGCAGCGACACCGGCTGGCATCAGGACATTCGCTACTGGTCGTATCAGCGGCCCGATCTCGTCAGCGTCTGGTTGGCGCTCGTGCCGGAAAATGAAGGGAATGGTTGCCTGCAAGTGCTCCCCGGCTCGCACCGCTGGTCGATCCGCCCGGAACAGCTCGACGAGGCTTCGTTCTTTCGCAGCGATCTGGCGGAAAATCAGGCTCTCATCGCCGGGCGAAAATTCGTCGAGTTGCAGCCCGGCGACGTTTTGTTTTTTCACGCCCGCACGCTGCACGCGGCGTCGCGAAATTTCTCGCACGAAACGAAGTATTCCGTCGTTTTCACGTTCCGGCCGGCCGACAATCCGCCGCAACCCGGCAGCCGCTCCGCCGCGTCGCCGGAACTGATTTTGCCGTCTTGAAACTCAGAATAGCTCGCGAATCGGCTGGCCGTTGTTCTGTACGATGTAATGCGGCCGCCCTTGATTGTCGAGATACGTGGCGTCGAGCGGAACATCCATGTAGCGGTAAATCGTGGCGGCGATGTCGGCCGGCGTGATCGGCCGTTCCTGAATACTGCCGCCGTCCGGCTCGGTCGCGCCGATCACCTGGCCGTGCCGCAATCCGCCGCCGGCCAGCGCGATCGACATGACCTGCGGCCAGTGATTGCGGCCGTCGGCGCTGCCCTGCGTGCCCATCAGGGGAGTGCGGCCGAATTCCCCCATGCAGATCACCAGCACGTCGTTTAGCAGACCGCGTTCGTCCAGATCCGCGACCAGCGTGCCGACGACGTGGTCGAATAGCGGCAGCAGTTTTCCCATGCCTTTCGAGATGCCGCCGTAGGGCGGGATGTTGTCGCCGTGCGTGTCCCAACTCGCGCCCCCGGAGTGATTCATGCCGATCGTCACGAAACTGACTCCGGCTTCCACGAGTCGCCGCGCCAGTAACGCTTGCTGGAACCAGACGTGTTTGCCGTAGCGCTCCCGGTACGCTTCCGGCTCGCGCGACAGATCGA
>CAZDGB010000059.1:0-26408 GCA_964504645.1 uncultured Planctomycetaceae bacterium
TCTGGCGTGAGACGGAGCGAAATTGGACTCCGCGCATCCCCTGGTGGCCTGAATTCCTGACGCTGATATTTGGTTTGCTGTGGGGCACCGCGGTGGGGTGGGGGACCTCCCCAATTTCTTTCGGCGGATTGACCGCGCTCTGGGGGATGCAACTCGTCGCCGTCGGACTGGTGGCGGCGTGGTTTCCGGAGGTTGAGACTGAAACGTCGGCGTGCGAACCCGCCAGCGATGCGGCGAGTACTGCCGAAGTGCGTAGCGCAGATGAATCGCGACCGGCGACACACAGTCAAAGACGTCTCCTCGTCGAGGGCGGCGAAGTGATCGAAGGCGAAGCCCAGGTCGTCTTTCATCCTGGTCAAAAAGAGGCCGTCGTGCATCTCGCGTTCTGTCCGCCGCTCGCCATCGTGCCGGAAGTTCACGGCGAGGACGCCCTCGGCGGCGAACTTGAGGTGAAAGCTCAAGTGGTGCAGACGTTCGGCGCCCGCTTGTCTGTCCGCCGGACGGCGCGGTTGGATCGGTCGGAAACCGGCCAGATTTCCTACGTGGCTTTTCCACCCGGATCGGACGCCGCGTAGCGACCGAAGTCCGGTCTGCGAACCTGCAAGCGTTCGTCGTAAGCCCCGCTGTCCAGGGCGAAAGCCGGGCTTTGTCGTACACTCTGTGGCCTGGTGACTTCACAGCAATCCCCGGTTGCAAACGATTGTTGTGAATCAGCCGTTTGGTTGGGCTGAAAACTCCCGCTTTTTTCTCCAGATTCCGCGCTGATCGCCCCGTAATTCTTTCGCCGGCGGCAAACTCCGCGCAGAACCACGTCTCGCCGGTTAGGCAAGCTCTAATCGCTCCTAACAGCCGCTTTCAAGCGCCTTTACGCACCTCGCCGATGGTGCTGTTTACGGAGAACTGACGGATCGCGCTCCGAACAGCGACGGATCGCAGCACGCACCCCGGACGGCCTGTTCACATCCTGAGTGTCCTACGAGCGAATCTGGACCTATGACACAGCGACTGTTGTCTTTCGGTTGGTTCAGCACGGTCCTGACGCTGGCATCGCTTGCCTCGGCTTCCGAGCAGCGCGAGACCGCGATCGTCAAGGCCGTCAAGCGGACCGTGCCGTCCGTCGTCAACATCCACACGGAGAAACCCGCCCAGGAAGGCCAGGCGGTGTTCAACTCCGGCAAGGGACGCCGCATCAACGGCATGGGGACCGGCGTGGTCGTTGATGAGCGCGGCTACCTCGTCACGAACTACCACGTCGTCGCCGATGTCGACCTCATTCGCGCCACGTTCGACGACGGCAGCGACTACGAGGCACGCGTCGTCGCCTTCGACAAAGAGCACGACCTCGCCCTCATCAAGGTCGACTCCGAAAAACCGCTGAAGGTCGTGCCGCTCGGCACGTCGTCCGACCTGATGCTCGGCGAAACGGTCATCGCCATCGGCAATGCCTTCGGCTACAAGAGCACGGTGACGCTCGGCATCGTCTCCGCCCTGGGACGCGACGTCGAAGTCAACCAGACGCAATCGTACAAGAATCTCATTCAGACAGACGCCAGCATCAACCCCGGCAACAGCGGCGGGCCGCTGCTCAACCTCGACGGCGACGTCATCGGCGTAAACGTCGCCATCCGCGCCGGCGCCCAGCGGATCGGTTTCGCGATTCCCATCGACGACGCCCGCAAGATCATCGCCCGGCTGATGAGCATCGAAAGCCTCGACCAGCAGACGCACGGCATCGTCACGAAAGACGTGAAGACCTCCGCCCTCCGTCAACTCGTCGTGATGGGGGCGCATCCCGACAGCCCGGCGGCTTCCGCGGGACTGCGGGCCGGCGACATCGTGCTCAAGGTCGGCGAACTCGACATCACCGACGCCGTCGATCTCGAACGCTCTCTGCTGGGACGCAAGGCGGGCGAGCCAGTCGAAGTTCTCGTCAAACGCTCCGAGAAAACCGAGACCGTGCGGCTGGCTTTGACTGCGCAGAAGCACGGCAAAGCGGCTCTCAATGCCCAGGTCGTCCAGCGGACGACCAACGACGATCCCGAAATGGAACGCATTTGGGGAGCGCTCGGCGTCCGCATCGCCTCGCTGCCTTCCGCCCAGCATCACTTGGTGCAGCCGCGGTACCGCGGCGGCATGAAGGTGCTCGATGTCCGTGCCGACAGCCCGGCGGCTCGCAACGGCATCCGCAAGGGAGACATCCTTGTCGGACTCAGCCGCTGGGAAACCGTCTCCACCGAGAACGTTTCCTGGATTCTGAATCAGCCGCTACCGCAAGGCCAGGACGCGCTCAAGTTCTTCCTGATCCGCGACAAGGACACGCTCTTCGGCCACCTGCAGGTCGCCGCAAAGCAGGACTGATCGCCGCGGCTCACGCTCGCCGGCAGCTCACCTTAGGTTTCGGCGACAACGATTGTGCGACGACGCAGAATCGTTCCGCCAGTTGCCCGAGCTTTTCGAGCTGCGAATCTTCGGCGGTCGTCTCGAGTTCAATGATCAGCCGAATGTCCGTGAAGCCGATGGGCACGTCCTTGCTGAGGCCCAGCGTGCCGCGGAAATCGAGGTCGCCCTCCGCGGTGATTCGGCCGCTGGCGATCGGAATCTCCATCGCCGTGGCGACAGCGGAAAGCGTCACGCCGGCGCACCCGATGAGCGCTTCCAGCAGCATGTTCGCGGAACAGGCATATTTCGGATCGCCGCCGGCCAGCGGATGCAGCCCCGCCTCGGTCACGGCGCCGCGGCCGGTTTCGATCCGGCAGACGAGATGCGGCACGTCGAGTTGCCCGACCACGCGAATCGTCGTCTGAGCCGTCGCCGCGTCCTGGCGATACTTCTCTTTCAACGGCGTCTGCACGGAGCGGAGTTCGTCTTTGGTCATGTCGTTTCCTGGCGTCTATCGTTCAGTCGAATCGCATCCTGATGCCGGCGGAAGGGAATCCAGAACCCCAACGCCGTACCGGCGGCGATCATTAGCAGCGTGATCGGTTTCAATTCGTGCGCATGCGCGAGGAAGAAGCCGAAGCTGTCGTCCTTCTTAAACGGTGCAAATTGCCACTCGGTGAAGAGACCCAATCCGAGCGCCGCCGCACCGCAGAGGGTCGCTGTGATCATTGACCGCGGCATGAACATCCCGGCGCCAATGCCCAGCAGCCCTCCAGGCAGAATCAGTCCGTAGAATCCCTGCCGCACGATCCAGAAGAACGCGAAATACCCGACGACGCCTCCCAGAGCCGCGCCAACCAAGGCGAGGACGTCGTCTTTGAATTTCATGGCAGACCCGCCTGAGCGTTCGGTGACATGCGGCGCGAATCCGATGATTCGTCGCGGCGTTTCCACGAGTGGAAAACGACCTCGCATGATACGCGGCAGGAGAAAATCCCGGCAAGTCGGGGGCTTTCTTATTTGCCAGGCGTCTCGTCGCGTGAAAATGGCGATCAGCCCGGCGGCGTCTTGCCGAGGACGATGTCGAACCGCGCCTGCAGTTCGCCGATTTGGGAATCTGCGACGGGGTCGAAGGCGACCAGAACCGATTCGCGTTCCTTCGCATCGCGGATGCCCCGCAGCACGCCGTCTCGCTCGTTTTTCGGCTCGCCGCGCACGTAGCATTGCGTGACGAGGAGTTCCTGCCGTGACTGGCTCACCTTGAAATGGATGTGCGGCGTGCGGCCCGGATAAGCGACCGGCTTGATCGTGCGGAAGTAGTACTCGCCCGCCGATCCCGTGAGGAACCGTCCGTACCCCTGGAAGTTGCCGTCGCGGTTTTCCCGATTGCCGGACCGCGAATGGAGATAGGCGCCCTGGCTGTCGCACTGCCAGATTTCGACGACGGCGTTGCGCAGCGGCCGGCCGCTCGCGGTGAGAATCTTCCCCGTCAGATGCGTCACCTCGCCCACGGCCGGCGTGATGCCGTCGTTGATGATCAACAGGTCGTTGTCCGTGTCGAGCGGCAATTTGTCGGGATAGAACGGCCCCTCAGTTTGTCGCGGGGTTCGCACGAGCTCCTCCGCAAAGAGGCCCGGCGTCCAGAGGGATACTGCACCGAACGCCAATCCGCCCAACAACCCGCGGCGAGAAACTCCCGGAACGTGACGCATGCTGATTCCTTCCGGCCCGAGGTGAGTGAGGCATTTGCGCGTTGCGCAAGACTCTACATTCAACACCATTCGAGCAGGTCGGTTTCGTGGAGGCAATGTCCTCCTCGCATCAACACCGTGAGAATCGACTGCTTATCCCACCAGTTCCGGGATCGGCTGGCCTTCGGAGAGCACCGGCAGCGGGCGGCGGGCGTGGTCGTAGAAGACGTGATGATGGTCGATGCCCAGCGTGTGGTACATCGTCGAGAGGACGCAGCCCGGCGTGTAGCCTTTGCTGGTCGGGTATTCAGCGCGGGAATCGGTCGTACCGATTGCCTGACCCATCTTCAGCCCGCCGCCGGCATAAAGCACCGACATCGCCCCCGGCCAGTGGTCGCGGCCGGCGCCGCCGTTGATCCGCGGCGTGCGGCCGAATTCACCCGTGCACATCACCAGCACGTCGTCTTGTAGGCCGCGCTGGCAGAGATCGTCGACCAGCGCCGCGACAGCCCGGTCGAACTTCGGCAGGAGATTATTCTTCAGTTGGTTGAAGTTGTCGCCGTGCGTGTCCCAACCGCCGCCGGCCTGCACCGTGATGTACGTCACTCCGGCTTCGACGAGCCGCCGCGCCAAGAGGCAGCTTTGGCCCAGATCGTTGCGGCCATAACGCTCGCGGAGCCTCGGATCTTCTTTGTTCACGTCGAACGCCCGCAGCGACTTTTCACTCGTCACCATCTCGAAGGCGTCACGGTAGAACTTGTCCAGCCCGGCGATGTCTCCCTTGGCGTCAACGTCGCGGCGGAGCGAATCGACCTGCGAGACGAGTTGCTTGCGGCTTTCCAGCCGGGCCACATCGACGCGGCCGGGGAGCTTCAAATTCCGCACCTGAAAATCGGGGCTGTCCGGATTGCTGTCCGGGGCGAAGGGGTTATGCGCCGCGCCGAGATACGCCGCTTTGCCGAGTCCCAGCCGATGCGGCAGGTTGACGTACGCCGGCAAGCCGGGTTCGTTTGGCCCCTTTAGCGTCGAGACGACCGCGCCGCACGCGGGGTAAATGTTGTCGTTCACTTCGATCGTCGGCTGCCAGCCGGTGAGCATCCACTGCGACCCCATGCCATGCCCGGCGTTCGTATGATAGGCCGAACGCACCACGGCCAACTTGTCGAACACCTGCGCCTGCAGCGTCAGATGCTCGCCGATCTCAATCCCCGGCACATTCGTCGGAATCGGCTTGAACTCGCCCCGGTACTCGGCCGGCGACGTCGGCTTGAGATCGTACATGTCGATATGGCTTGGCCCGCCCGCCTGCCAAATCAGGATCACCGACTTCTTCGGCGTCGAGGTTTCTGCGAGCGCCTGCCGTCGCAGCAAATGTGGCAAGCTGAGACCACCAACAGCCAGGCTGCCGACGCGAAGAAAATTCCGTCGTGAAACGCCGTCGCAGGTCTTCGCGGCGCCGGGGGTGAGGTCGAACATCTTAGCGGCCCTCAATAAATCAGACTTCTCAGTGATTGAACAAAAACGCCCGCGAGTTCAGCAGGCTCCACAGCACGTCCTCCACGCCGCGGCGAATCTCCGGGGCGGATTGGATGTGGGCCTCCATCGCGAAAATTTCCTTCGGCGTTGGATACCGCGACAGAGTAGCGAGATACAACTCCTCGATCATACCCGGCGTCGAGACTTTGGCGTCAAACAGTTTCTGAATGCGGCCTCGTCCGTCGGCGAGTTTGTTCTCTACCTCGTCCGAGTTCGCCAGTAGCAAGACTTGCGACAGCGTCGCGCTGGTCGAGCGCTCGCATTCGCACGCCGTGGCCCGTTTCGGGCGGTCGAATGCGTCGAGGAAGTAGGAGCCGAAGCCTTCGTGCGGCAGGTCGACGGCCCGACTGTCGGGACTCATGTTGCCGAAGTTTGATTTCGTACCGGTCGTCTGATCGACGGCGTCGAGCAGTACTTCCGCCGGAAAGCGGCGGGCGTAGTAACGGGCAAAATTCTGGTGATCGCCTGCGTTCTGCTCGGTCGGATCGGACGATAACTGGTACGTCCGGCTGGAGATGATCAGCCGGATCACGTACTTCACGTCGAATTGGTGGTCGAGGAATTCTTTCGCCAACGCGTCGAGCAATTCCGGATTCGACGGCGGGTTCGTTTCCCGCAAGTCGTCGATTTCCTGCACAATGCCGCGGGCGAAGAAGTGGCCCCATATCCGGTTCACGAGGGCCTTGGCGAAGTACGGATTCTCGGGCTTCGCCATCCAATCGACGAGGGCGTGCCGCGGGTCTTCTTCCGGGCCGAACTTCGCGATCTCGCCGTCGAGATATTTCGCTTCGATCGGCTGCTGCGTGATGGGATGAAGTTCGCCCAGCGTGCGGTTCGGCGACGTAAAATATGGCGGCGGCTCGCCGAACGCTTTGCGTCCGAGCCGCGTATAGAAGCCCGCGAGGCCGAAGTAATCGTCCTGCCCCCATTTCTCGTAGGGATGATGATGGCAGCGGGCGCACTGCAATCGCTGGCCGAGAAACACCTGGGCCGTGTCCGCCGTCACCTGATGCAATTGATCGTCGCGCGATTGCCAGAACCAGTTGATCGCCGGGGCGTCGGGCCATTCGCCGGACGCCGCCACGATGCCGCGCACGAATTCGTCATACGGACGGTTCGCGGCGATCATGTCCTTGATCCAGTTGTGGAACGCATACGCCACGCGCTCCGACCCGGCGAGGTTCGAGTTCCGCAGGATCGAGCCCCACTTCAGCGCGAAGAACGCCGGATAGTCGGACGAATTGAGCAGTTTCTCGATCAGCTTCGCCCGTTTGTCGGCCGCGCCGTCGGCGAGAAACTCGCGGGCCTCGTCAACAGTGGGCAGCTTGCCGCACAGATCGATCGACACCCGCCGCAGGAACGTGGCGTCGTCGCATGTCTCCGAGGGAACGACGCCGAGCTTCTTCCATTTCGCGGCGCAGAGTTCGTCAATGAAATTGATCGGCATGAAATCGGGCAGGGCGGCGAGCGGAGCGCCTTGCGGACGCAGAATCCGGCTGACGGCGACCTGTCCCATGTAACGCGACATGATCGCCGCTTCGCCCGTCTGCTCCAGCGTTCGCACTAACCCGTCTTCGCTGACGGCGGCGACGACATCCAGATTACTGGAATACTGGGCTTCGCGCGTCACGTCCCGTTCGCTGCCGTCGCTGTATTCTGCGACGACGCACAACTGCTGCTGCGAATTCGATGGAAGTATGCGCTCCGCAGGAATCATGCGCAGCCGCGCGACGTGCGGCACATCCGGCGCGGAGGGCTTCGCACCGGCTTCGATCCAGGCCAGCATCAGACGATACGGTTCGCTGCCGACTTCAATCCGCTTGCCGCCGCCGTGCGGCACGGCGCCCGCACCTTTCAGTAACAGCAAACTGCGCTCTGGCGCGGCGGAGAACACGCGGCGGCCGCGGCCCTCCTTCACCAAAGCGTTGTAATCGAAGTCGGTATCGAAACCGAACAGCGATAGTTTGAAGCCGTTCTGGCCGCTCGCATTGCCGTGGCAGCCGCCGGCGTTGCAGCCGAAACGGCTCAACAAAGGCACGATCTCCGTAGCGAAGTCGACCGGGCGAACGTGTTCCAAGCCCGTCACCGTGGCCGTGGCTTGGACCGTTTGACCTTGCCATTGAATCGTGATCGCAGTCGTTCCATTGCCGATTGGAACGAGATACCCCGCCGCGTCGACGCGTGTGACGTTGGCATCGCCGGTTTTATAAGTCGCCTCACGGGTGACGTCGCGGCCGTTCGCTTCGACAAGCAATTGCCGCCGGGCGAAGGCGTCTTTGAATTCCACTCTCGAGGGCGAGACTTGCAGCCCGGCGTGGACGACGGTTGAGCCTGCCAGCGCAGCGCTCAGAATCAACAGTCGAATTGGCGTGAGGGAGAACATCAAGGCTTTGCAGTTTGGGAAAGCGATCGGGTCAGCAAGAACTTAGCGCTCGTTCTCCATCTTCATTTGATCCGTCCGGGAAACACGTTACGTAAACCGGCGCTTATACAATTTTAGATCGCGAAAAACCCTAGTTCAATCGGGAGTTACGGCGAATTATCGCGCAAAGCCGCGGTTGGCAACCGCGGTCATTCCCAATGACTCAACGACGAAAAAACCGCGGATGCCATCCGCGGCTATGATCTTAAGGTCTTGAGCCAACCGGCACTTTCTGCTACAGAACCCCGCCACTTCCGCGAAACTTCGACCGATTCCGTGTTTCCTTCGTCATTTGACACCGCATGCCCCGGCAAGGAGGCCGGCCCGTGCAGCGTATCTTCTTTACAGCAATGACGTTGTGGATACTCTCCGTCGGCCTGCCGGCCGCCGAGCGGAAGTTCCCTTACGAAGCCGCCATCGACGTCGCCGAGGAATATGTTCGCAGCGGTCCCGGCCAGAACTTCTATCCTACCAGCAAGTTGCGCCGCGGGGATCGAGTCACGGTCCACCGGCACGATCTGGGCGGCTGGGTGATGATCGCCCCGCCGCAGGGAAGCTTCAGTTGGATTCAAGCCGACTACGTGCGCCGTAAAGACGAATCAGCGGGTGTCGTGACGGAAAACAACGTCATCGTCCGCGTCGGCAGCCAGTTCAACGATGAACGCGACTGGTTCCAGCGCGAATTGAATAAGGGCGACACCGTCGAGATTCTCGGCGAGCAGACGTTTGAGACCGACCGCGGACCAGTCGCGATGCTGAAGATCACGCCCCCCGCGCGGGAGTTTCGCTGGATCATGGGCCGGGCGATCGTCTCTGCCGACGCGCTGGTCCGCCAACCGCTGAAGCCCGCTCCGGTCGACAACCGTCCGCTGGCCAAGAAAGCGCCCCCGAAGGTTGCCGAGCCGGATCCTTTTTCTGCTGGCCCGGTCATCGAACCGCCGGCCGTCGTCGATCAACCGCTCACTCCGAAGATCGAAGCGCCGCGTCTCACCGAGTCGACGCGTCAGACCGGACCGGACATGGCGCAGATCAACGACGCCCAATCGCGGATGGCGGAAATCGATAAGGAATTCCACGGCATGATCGAACAGGACCCGGCGACGTGGAAGCTGTCGGGCCTCGAACAACGATATCGTCAACTGGAGACGCAACTCGATACGCCGGTCTTTCAGACGCGCATCAAGCAACGCCTGTCGGCGGTCGAGCGCTACGCGAAGATTCAGCAGGAATACGAGGAGTTCGTCCGCGTCGCCGCGGAGACCAAACAGCGCGACGCCCAATTGCTGTCGATGAAGAATTCCGGCGGCACGGTCTCCGGCGAGCCCACCGGCTTATCGACGAACGTTCCCCCGAACACGCCGCCGACTCTTCCCGCTGCGCAGCCGCGAACCTTCGACGGCGCCGGCATCATTCGGCCCGCCGCGAACACAGTCCGCAACGGCCCGCAGTTCGTGCTCGTCTCGCCGAACGGCCGGTTGCTGGCCTATCTTCAACCCGCGCCGGGCGTCGATTTGAGATCGTACGTCGGTCATTCGATGGGCGTGGTGGGGCAACGCTCGTACCGCCAGGAATTGCAGGCGGAGCTGATTGTCGTCCGCAGCTTGCAGCCGGTAAAGCTGCGCGGGCCGTGAGAAAAATCTACGCCGGCGCCGCTTCCCCCTCCGCGGATTTCGGCGGATGGAAGAACAGCAGCAAGATCAGCGCTGCCGCGGCGGCTGCTCCCGCCGGGTAGAGCAGCAAGTGCCCGTAGTCTACGACCGATTTCATCAGCGGCGCGCCATCGGGTCCGAGCGCGCCAGTCGGGTCGGGAATTTTAGTCGTGTACTTCGATTCCAGGAACGGCCACAGATACCGCGACGCGATGGGGCCGAGGCCGAGAATCAGGAAGTTGAACAACCCCTGCGCGCTGGTCCGCGCATCCTTCGGGAAGACTTCATCCACCAGGATGTAGAGCGTGGCGAAGAAGAACGCGTAACAGATGCCGTGCAGCACGTTCACCGCGACGGCGACGTACGGATCGGGATACAGCGCGAAGAGGCCGAAGCGGATGGCGTGGCCCAGGATGCCGAAGATCATTGTTGTTCGCCAGCCAAACGTCTTGAGGACGTATCCCAGGAAGGCCATCGTGCCGATCTCGGCCAACTGTCCGACCGTCATTGCCGGTTGAATCCAGTTCGACGGGACCCCCACTTCGCCCAGATACGTGAACGCAAAGTAGAAGAAGCCGTCGTGCACGGTCGCGTCGATGAACGTCACGATGAACAGCACGAACAGGAACGGCTTGCGCAAGAGCTTCATCGCCTCGACCCACGCGAGTTGATTGTCGCCGGCCTGCACTGGTTTCGGTGGGGTGTGCGGCAGCGTGAGGCTGAACGCGGCCAGAATCAGCGAGCCGATGCCTGCCGTCAGAAAGGCCCAGCTTTTCCCTTGATTGAGGGCCGTGCCCGTCAACGGCGTTCCCAGCGCTTTGCCGAGCCATTCGATGAAGCCGCCCGCTTCGGCCATCGGCGGAATTTTCGCCCAGTCGGTGAGAATGAAGATGAATGGCCAGCTCGCGGCGATCCAGCCGATCGTGCCCCACAGCCGCACGGGACCGAATTCCGTCTTCGGATTCTTGATGTTCGCGAACGCGATGGTGTTCGTCACCGAGATCGTCGGCACGTAGAACAGGCAGTGGATCGTCATGCACGCGAAGAAGAGCCAGTAGTTCGGCACGGCCGGCGTTGCGCCTTGAAAGGCGGTCCATGACAGGTAGCCGAAGCCCAGCATCGCCAGCCCGCCGACGAGATGGCTAAACGCCAGAAACCGTTCTGCGGCGAAGTTTCGATCGACGAATTGATTCGCAAAGAACATCGCGACAATCGCCGAGATCGGAAACCCGATGTTCAATCCGAACCGCTGCCACTCGTCGAAGCCGAGCGCCCCGTTGCCGAAGTAGCCGAAACTTGGCGGCAGCCACGCTCCCCAGATGAAGAACTCGAGGAACATCATGACCGACAGGCGGAACATCGGCGTGCGCTGCATCGCGGGGCTTTCGTGCTGAGTGAGAGGCCGAAATCGTGTCCGGCAAGCCGACCGATGATGCCTTCGCCGCCGCCCGGTCGCAAGCATCCGCGCGCCGCGATTGCCGGAAATGTGGCAGATGCGTGTTGATCCTTCGCATCGTTTCGGCGTGCACAATCGGCAACAAACCGGAACAAACGCCCGAAATCGCATTCCCTTCGTCTTTACACCAGCTTTTCACGGTTCTTATAGTCGAAAGCGTCGCCTCGGTGATAAGTCCCTGCAAGACAATAACTTCCGCAGCAACATCGCGATGAGTTCGACAGAGTAAGGGGAGTCACAACATGAGAATTCTGCAAACGTTATGGCATGACGACCGCGGCGCCGTCCTCACGGCGGAAGCGGTGCTGGTCAGTTCCGTCGGCGTGGCGGGAGCGGTTGTCGGACTGGGAGCGATTGGCCATTCCCTCGACGAGGAACTCCACGAGACGGCGTATGCCTTCCGCAGTCTCGATCAGAGCTACGCCTACCGCGGCCACTGCAGCGGCAGTGCGTGGACGGCCGGTTCGTCGTTCCTGCAGCCCGACATCGGGACGGCGCTCGCCGACCTCGACGCCCGCAGCGAGAAAGACGCCGCGGCGATTCGCGAACGGGTCGAAGCATATCGGAAGCAGACCGACGCCTCGTCGAAGGAAGCCGAGCAGGCGAAACCGGAAAAGAAATCTCGCAAGAAGAAAGCCCTGCCAATCGACGAGACGCCGCCGCGTCCGGAACCGAACGACTTGCCGCATCCCGACGCTCCCGCGCCGTTGTGATCTCGACGAGAAATCGCACGGACGATATCGTTCCCGCGCAGAGAATACAATGAGTCCTCGCGCAGAGACGCAGAGGTCGCAGAGAAAGACAGAAGAACTGGATGAGCAATAGAGTGTGAAGACCTCCGTGTCATCTCGTACACACTCTCACGCTTTCATTCTGTCAGATACCCTTTCCCTGCCTCTCTCCGCGGCCTCTGCGTCTCTGCGCGAGACCCTTCCTTATTTTTATCCCGTAGGTCGGTCGTGGAGACGACGCTGCATCGGCAGTTGAAGGCGTTGTACGGCATCGAAGAGTCCGAGCGCGAGGTGCGGCTCGGCGACTATCGGATCGATGCCGTCGTCGACGGACTGCTCATCGAAGTGCAGGTCGCCTCGCTCGCGGCGATCCGCCGCAAGATCGCCGATCTCGTCCAGAGGCATCGCGTGCTGGTGGTGAAGCCCGTCGTGCGGCGGTCGTACATCGTCCGCAAGCAGTCGCTGCTCGGCGGTATTCTTGGCGGACGCTACAGCCCGACCATTCACGACCGTTGCGAGTTCTTTCTCGACTTCGTCCATTTCACGAAAGTCTTCCCGCACCCGAATCTGTCGATGGAAGTGCTCCTCATCGAACAAGAAGAGCACCGCGTCTCGCGGCGGACCTGGCGTCGCGGCCGTAACTTTCGCGTGATCGACCGGAAGCTGCGCTCCGTGGAAGGCCGGATTCGGTTGAACACCGCGGCGGACCTCTTGCAGTTTCTACCCGACGATCTGCCGACGCCATTCACGACGGCGGAACTCGCGCGGCAAGCACAGATTCCGCGTTGGCTGGCGCAGAAGCTCGCGTATTCGCTGCGCTGGTGCGGAGCGATCGAGGTCGTCGGGAAAGCGCGGAATTCAGTGATGTATAAGATTTTGCGAACCCGCAAGCGAGCGGCGTGAGTCGTTCGCTTGCCGCTTCGTGGGCCATCGACGCGATTCAATTCCCCACGTACCGCGCATACAACCCGCGCGCTACCGTTGGGTCATCCGTCCCTTGAATGATCGCCCGGCCATCCTTGAACACCGTGATGTCGTACTCCGGGTTCGCCACCGTCAGCCGCGCGAGGAACGGACTTTTCATCACCGTCCCCAGCGTCGCCCAACCGGCGGCGAGATCGTCGAGCGACAGTTTCATCGCCTGGCCCGGCGTGATCTGCACCGAATTGCGGCCGCAGAGGACCACCGACTGCGACGTCGTGCGGCCTTCGAGCCAGTCGCGTCTTCCTTGCACACACGCCGGGCACTGGTTCGCCGGCCGCAGTTCGCTGACGTCCAACAGTCGGAACGTGCCGTCCCAGACGTCGATCACGGAGAGCTTCGGCGTCGCCAACTCGCGCTGGCCGGAGAGAATTTTCAGCGCGGCGACCACCTGCAGCGACGTGACGACGTGCACCGCCGGGCTGATGACGCCCGCGGTGTCGCAGGTGTCGGTCATGCCGGGATCGGGCGGGGCCTCGATGATGCACCGCAGGCACGCCGATTCACCGGGGAAGATCGGCAGCACCTGCCCGTGGCTGCCGACCACGCCGCCGTACACCCACGGGATGTTCCGTTCGAGCGCGGCGTCGTTCATCAGGAACCGCGTCTCGAAGTTGTCGGTCCCGTCGAGCAGTAGATCGACGCCCTCTAACAGCGAGAGAATTTTGTTCGGATTCACATCTGCGACTACCGGTTCAATCTGCACTTGAGAATTGATGCGCTCCAGCTTCGTCGCGGCGACCGTTGCCTTCGGCAGATGGTCGGCGACGTCCTGTTCGTCGAACAGCACTTGCCGCTGGAGATTCGATAAATCGACAAAGTCGCGATCGACAATCCGCAAGAAACCGACGCCGGCCCGCACGAGCATATCGGCGAGCACAGTCCCCAGCGCCCCGCAGCCGACGAGCAGTACGCGGCTCGCGCAGATTTTCTGCTGTCCCGCTTCGCCGATCCCGGCAAAACGCATCTGGCGGCTGTAACGGCTGAGATCAGCGGGCATGCTTGTTCTTCTGAGGTGAAACTCGGCTGAGTGAAGCGGGGATTTCCAGGAATTCCAGTTCGTCGGTGGCCAGATCGAGGCAGGCGACGGTGAACTCCGTCGCGCGATGCAGCGCCCCGGGATTAATGCAGCGCGTCGCGCCGTGCAGCGTATCCAGCGCGACATGCGAATGTCCCGACAACAGGTACTCCGGTTCCGCGGCGAGCAGCGAACGGACTTCGATCTTCCGATGTCCGTGCGTGACGGCGACCCGCTGGCCGGCGAGCGTCACCGTTCCGCCCCACTCCAGACACGTCGCGCCGATTCGCTTCGCCGTTTCCCGCAAGAACGACACTGAGTCGACGTCGTTGTTGCCGAACACAAAATAACACGGCTTCGCGGCCATCAGTTCCAGCATCGCGGCGTCGACAAAGTCGCCGCAGTGGAACAGAGTCTCTGCGCCCGCGTTCGTCAGCAATTCGACCGCCTGTTCCGTTCGTTCGGTCTGGTCGTGGGTGTCGGAGATGATGCCAATCCGCATGCTGCCGGTTTCAGGAAAAGCAAAAAGGGATCTCTCGCCAAGGCGCGAAGACGCAAAGAAAATACTCAGGCTATTGTATCGTCTGATGCTCTCTTAGCGATTCTTGGCGCTTTCGCGTCCAGGCGAGAGGCGTCTTAGTTTTCGGATTTCCGCCCCTTGCAATTCCGGTTCGTCGCGATAGCATGACGCTTGACTGGGGTGCTGGCGGGTGTGTCGCCTGCCAGAGAATAGGGAAGACGGTGTGAATCCGTCGCGGACCCGCCGCTGTATCCGGGGACGAACGCTGCACGACTAAACCGTTCAGAACGTCGAAGCGACATTTCTGGACGGCGTCAGCCACTGTCGGGAAACCGATGGGAAGGCGCAGTCAGTAGGCCGATCCGGGAGCCAGAAGACCTGCCCGTCGGTCGTCCCGCCGTCAACGTGCTTGCGAGAAAAGTGACGTTGGTCTTCTCGTCCGGTTCGTGACTTCACGTCTCGAATCGGGCTCACTTCGCGCCAATCGCTGGCAGTTTCGCAGCGTTGCGCGCCTACGTCGTCTATTTCGCTCGCGCCACGACGGCTCGTTTCGACAACGAGGAGCTTTGTCATGCGCCGAAATCGCCCGAATCCGCTTGCGCCGCGCCGCGCCTTCACTCTGATTGAACTACTGGTTGTGATCGCGATCATCGCGATCCTCATCTCGCTGTTGCTCCCTGCCGTGCAGCAGGCCCGCGAGGCCGCCCGGATGACGCAGTGCCGCAATCATCTCAAGCAGCTCACGCTCGCGCTGCACAATTACGCCGATGTTCACCGTGAGATGCTCGTGCCGTATATTTCCGAAGACCAGACGCGCATGAATTATCTTCTCGGCGCCGGTTCGGCGCAGGGCAAGGCGCAGTTCTGGTTCGGCGTCGTCAATTACGATGAACCCGATCCCGCGAAACAGCTCGATTTCGCCGCCGGCCCGCTGGCTCCGTACATGGAGACGAACTGGCAGGCGTACCAGTGTCCGAATCTCGGGGCGGGGCAATTGGAGAACGTGAAGTACGGCAAGCCGGCCTGCGGCTTCGGCTACAACGCTCAGTACCTGTCCCGCACGACCGGGGTCGAATATCCCCCGCCGGCTTACTGGCCCCCCGCGCCGAGTACGACGCCGCTCGTCCGCCGCTTGCGCGACGTGATGCAGTTGACGAATACCGTCGTCTTTGCCGATGCCGCGCAGGTCGTCTGCACGAATTTCGCCGATTGCAGTGCGAACAACGCGTTCGAGGAAACGTGGCTGCTCGAGCCGCCGAGCCAGAATTTTCCGTCGGTCCATTTCCGCCACAACGACG
The DNA here is from genome assembly GCA_964504645.1 of uncultured Planctomycetaceae bacterium. Classification (GTDB taxonomy): domain Bacteria; phylum Planctomycetota; class Planctomycetia; order Planctomycetales; family Planctomycetaceae; genus CAZDGB01. The sequence continues at coordinate 15,682 of CAZDGB010000059.1, forward strand.
CGGCCAACATCGCATTCCTCGACGGCCACGTGGAATCGCGCGGCCGGCATTGGTGGGTTCGCGTCGAAAGCAGCCCCGGTTCATTCGATGGAGTCCCCGCCGGGCAGGCCGCGAAAATGGACAAGAAGCGCCTCGGTTACGCCAGTGACGGCAACCTCGGGAACCCGGCGAAACAAGACGAGCTCTACGATCGAGAGTGATAAAGAGTAACACGGGTGGCACGCCCCTGAGTCTTCGAAGGGCTTCGTGAGAAAAACACGCCTTCCCAAAGCCTCAGGGCGTGCCACCCGATTATCATCCCAACCTGCGACCACCAATCCACCACTCCTCATGTTTCGTTCATCCCTAATCGTCATTCTCATCGCCGCCGCCGGGGCTGGCACCGCGATGGTGGCCTGGAAAGGAACCGCGGAATCGAACGCTGCGGCGCCGGTCGTCTACGTCTGCCGGGAAACGGGCGACGTATTTCTCGGCGAAACGCAGGTCGTGCCGCAGATTCATCCCGACACGCAGCGCGGGACGCTGTTTCCAGGATTGTATTGCCCGCAATGCCAGACCTGGAAACCGGCCCCGCCGATTGACCGGCTGCACCGCCAGCCCGAGATGCTGAATTGCCCCGCGTGCCAAACGCCGCGTTCGTTCGAAGGAGAAATCCCGGAGGACGCGCAGCACCTGTAGGATAGCGAACGGATGGGAAAAGCCGCGGAGGGCATCCGCGGTCTGCGGCTATCCCATCCGCGGTCTTCAATTGACGCCCGCTCGAAAATATCGTGAAATCCCGGAAATAACGTTCAGGAAGGAACTTTGATGAAATCGAATCTGCGTTGGAAGTTCATTGCCGCCGTGATGGGCTATGCGCTCTTGTGCCGCGTGTTGCCGTATGTGCTGCACGCGTTGAACGAAGCCGGCGTTCCCATCGATCCGCGGAATAGTTGGTATCCGTGGAACTTTTCCCCGGTGATCGCCGCGTGCGCGTTCGCCGGCGCGGTGGTGCCGCAACGGAAGCGGACGATGTTCTTGATCGCCGCGCTGATGATCGGCGGCGACGTGCTGATCGACTTGCTCACCGGCTATCGCTACTGGACGGTGCGAAATCAATTCGTTCAGTTGTGGGTTTACGCCTGCATGGGCTTGATCGCCGTGCTGGGGCGGCAGATTCAACGGCGGCCGAGCTTGATCGCGGGCCTTCCCGTCGCGCTCGTTGGTGAAGTGTTCTACTTCGTCATCACGAATTTCGCGGTTTGGCTCAGTGCGCCGCTCCCCGGAACCGAAGCCCCGATGTATCCCTTCACGTGGCAGGGACTGGTGGCGTGTTATGTCGCGGCCTTACCGTTCTGGAGCCGCGGCCTGATCGGCACGGCGATTTACGCCGGCCTGTTCTTTAGCCCATGGGGCCTGGGACTGGCGGGCGTCGAGCCGTCGCGGAACGAGACTTCGCCGGAACCGGCTCTCGAAGCGGTTCGCAGCTAATGCCTGCGCAGCGCATCGTGTCCTTGATCGCCAGTGCAACGGAGATCGTCTGCGCGCTGGGATGCGAGGATCAACTCGTCGGCCGGTCGCACGAGTGCGACTTTCCGCCGGGCATCGAACGGCTGCCGGCGTGTTCGTCGCCGAAGATCGACGTGCACGGCACGAGCCGGCAGATCGACGACCGCGTGAAAGCAGTGCTGCAAGAGGCGACGTCGGTCTACGCCGTCGATTCCGAGCTGCTCGACCGGCTCGAGCCGACGGTGATCCTCACGCAGACGCTATGCGAGGTCTGCGCCGTCAGTCTGAAAGACGTCGAAGCCGCTGTCTGCGAGCTGGTCCGCAGCCGCCCGCGAGTCGTGGCGTTGGAACCGAACTCGCTGCACGATGTCTGGAATGACATTCGCCGCGCCGCCGAGGCGCTCGAGGTACCGCAGCGCGGCGACGCGTTGATCGACGAGTTGAACGCCCGTCTGGTGGAAATCGCGCGGCAGACGCTGGGTTCGACGCCGCGCCGGCCGACGATCGCCTGCATCGAATGGATCGACCCGCTGATGGCCGCGGGGAATTGGGTGCCAGAACTGGTTGAGATCGCCGGCGGCAAGAACCTGTTCGGCGAACCGGGAAAACACTCGCCGTGGATGACGTGGGACGGCCTCATCGCCGCCGATCCCGATGTCATCGCCATCATGCCGTGCGGCTTCGACATTCCCCGCACGCGCGACGAACTCGCACCGTTGACGTCGCATCCCGCGTGGAATGAACTCACCGCCGTGCGCACCGGCCGTGCCTATGTGACCGACGGCAACCAGTACTTCAACCGCCCCGGCCCGCGCCTGGCCGAGTCCGCCGAAATCCTCGCCGAACTGCTGCACTCCGATCTGGTCGAGTTCGGCCATGAAGGTTCCGGCTGGATTCGCCACGACGTGCAAGAGCCGCGCACGAAGTAAGCGTTCGATTGTCACCGCGCCTCTTACTTCACGCGCAGCTCCAAGGTACAATCGCTCCGCGGAGGAACTCTCAATGCGATACTTCGTTGCGACTCTGCTCATTAGCCTGTTCGCCGCGTCATTGCCCGCGGCCGAAATCATCACCATCGCCGGAACGGGCAAGGCCGAGTTCTCCGGCGACGGCGGGCCGGCGCTCAAGGCGGGGTGCAATCAGACGTTCGGACTCGACATCGGGCCGGACGGCGCCCTCTACTGGTGCGAGCTCGACAATCATCTCGTCCGCCGGTTGGATTTGAAGACCGGCGTGATCTCGACGTTCGCCGGCACGGGGGGCGTTAAAGGCTACGACGGCGACGGCGGCCCGGCGACGAAGGCGAAGATGAACGGCCCGCACGAACTCGGATTCGACTCGGCTGGCCATCTCATCATCGCCGATTCCTTTAACAACGTCGTCCGCCGCGTCGATGCCAAGACCGGCATCATCACCACGATCGCCGGCACTGGCAAACCCGCTTTCAGCGGCGACGGCGGCCCGGCGGCGAAAGCGGAACTCAACAACACGATCTCCGCCGTACTCGATCGCGACGAGAATCTCCTGATCTGCGACATCAACAACCACCGCGTCCGCAAAGTGGATCGCAAGAACGGTGTGATCACGACGTTCGCCGGCACCGGCGAAAAAAAGATGCCCACAGATGGTGCGTCGCTGGCGGGTGCGCCGCTCTTCGGCCCGCGAACGCTCGCCGTCGCCGACGACGGCGACGTGATCGTCGTCCTGCGCGAAGGCCACGCCGTGTATCGCATCAACGCCCAGTCGCAGACGCTGCATCACGTGGCCGGCACCGGGAAGGGGGGCTACAGCGGCGATGACGGCGACGCGAAGTTCGCCCAGGTCAACGGCCCGAAGGGCGTAGCAATCGGCCCAGACGGCGACATCTATCTCGCCGACACCGAAAACCACACGATCCGCGTGATCTCGTCGAAAACGGGGAAAATCCGCTCGCTCGTCGGCAACGGCAAACCCGGCGACGGACCGGACGGCGACCCGGCGAAATGCCAGCTTGATCATCCGCACGGCATACTCATCACCAAGGATGGCACCATCTACATTGGCGACAGCTCGAATCACAAAGTCCGTAAATTGACTCTCAAATAATTCTATTGGAAATCGCCATGTCTCCACGCTTGCGCTTCGCGGTCGCATCCGCCCTCGCTCTTTGTTGTATCGCTGCCGCACCGCCCGACGGCAACCCGCGCGCGGTCTATTTCACCGTAGGCGACGCCCAGGACCTCCTGGAATTTCCGCCGCTCGATTCGAAAACATCCATCGCGGCCTGCTTTGAAACGCTCAAGGAGCAGTGGCAGGTCGACCGGATCTGGTGGCGCGGCGGACAGGATGAAATCTGGGGCGAGCAATTCGTCATCCGGCCGGAAAACCGCATCTTCGCGAAAGTCTGGGACTGGTGGCGCGACTTGCAGTATCGCAAAGTCGGCACGAACCGCATCGCCGTCGAGGAAGCCCACCAGCGCGGCATGCAGATCTGGCTGACGCACGGCCTGTTTGACAACGGCTCGCACGCCGACGCGGGTTACTCCGGCTTTCCGTACGCCATCGAGGACAAGCTGCGAATCGACCATCCCGAATGGGCGCCGGTCAACCGCTGGGGAACGTGGCGGCAAGGCGGGCCGATTGAGTTCGCCTACCCCGAAGCCCGGCAGGCGATGGCCGATTACCTCACGAAATACGTCGTCGAGGGAAACTACGATGGCATCGCGTTCTTGACCTACGCCGAAAACTTCTCGCAGCGCTATGAAGACGAGTTCGGTTACAACGATCCGATCGTGGACGAATTCCGCGAAAATTTCGGTGTCGATATCCGCACGGAAGAATTCGACCGCGCCGAGTGGCGGAAGCTGCGCGGCAGCTACGTCACCGAATTCCTGCGGTTGCTGAAGAAGCAGTTGTCGCCGCACGGCAAGAAAATCGCCGTCAGTGTGCACGGCTTGAACCCCGACCGGCCGATGCTCTGGCTGGTCGACGGCGGCGTGTGCACCGCCGGCAACGTCACCTGGTCGGTCGACGAGTGGCTGAAAGGCGATGTCGTCGATGAGATCAATCTCTTCACGGCGAACACGAACGACTCGGTGCGAAAGCTGATCGATCAGGCAAAAGCCGTGAAGTCGCCGGTGCAAGTCACCTCGTTTCGTTCGCGCGGCGACCTTCCGACCGGCGTGCCGCGCGTGATGTTCCTCGGCCGCGAGATCGAAAGCGGCTACGAATCCGACGCGTGGATCGACTATCCGGACGAAAAACTGACGCCGGAGCCGGTCGCCAGTTTGGATGGTGACGACATCTACGCTCGCCGCCGCGTGCTGACGCTGGCGTTGAAAGGCAAGTTGAAACTCACGGCTGAGCAATACCGCCGCGCGCTGCAAGACAAAGACATCTTCGTCCGCCGCACGGCGTTGCGGGCGCTGGCAAAATTTCCCGTGCCGGACACCGCCGCGGCGATTCGAGAAGCGTTGCGCGACCCGGAAAACACCGTCCGCTGTCTCGCGGCGCTGGCCTTGGCGGAAACCGATGCCCCCGACGTGGTCGACACTCTGCTGGCGGCGGCGTTCCATCCGGAGGGGACGTTCCAACTGCGGCATCGCGCCATCGCCGATGCGCTGAAGAGGATGGCGGCGACCAACCGGCTCGGCCCCGCGGAAAAGCAGCGGATCGTCGAGGCGCTCTCGGCGAGCGAATCCGAGGCGCGGGAACTGGCGCTCTATTATTTCACGCTGGTCGGTGCGCCGGCCACGCCGGACGTCGAGCGGCGTCTCACCGAGATCGTCACCGGCGATGAGAACGAGTATTCGCGGGAATTGGCGGTCGTCAATCTCCGCAGCAGCTTCGGCGCGACGGCCGGCGTGACCAAAACCGTCCGCGACTGCATGAACAACGACGTTTCGCATGCGGTGCAGATCCGCGCCGCGGCGGCGTTCGCGAGCATGTATGCGCGGCTTCCCGCCGATGACCCGGCCCGAGCCGCGGGATTGAAGGAATCGCTCGACTACTTCTCCCAGTACGGCGACGACTGCCAGCGAACCGACCGCGATTGGGGTTGGCGGGTACTCGGCAACATGATCCTGGAATTCGGACCCGCAGGCGAAACGGCGCTCAAGGAACTGATGAAAGACACCGGCGACAAGCAACGGGCCGACCGGGCCTGGCGGATTCTCTATCTCAAGCAGGGCGACCGCTTCTTCCCGATCACCGAAGCCGAAGACATCGTGGCGCATCGACTGCGCCCGTGACACAATAAGAAGAGGAATTCCTCTCGCAGGGTACGCAGAGGTCGCAGAGATAAAGATAGAGAGGTCTTTTTTGCCGTCTATTCGGCTTTCTGTTTTCTCCGCGCTCTCTGCGTGCTCTGCGCGAGATCGTTTTCCTGATTTGCGGCGAGTGCGCTGATGACTTCGCATCCTTCTGCAATCGCCGAATTGATTGTCGTCAGCGGGCCGGACGTCGGACGGACCTGGCCGCTCGGCGACGGTGCGACGCATCGCATCGGCCGCGGGAAAGATTGCGAGGTGCAGCTGGCCGATCAATCGGTGTCGCGGCTTCACTGCGAGATCGTCGTGACCCGCGGCGAACTCACGCTGGTCGACGCCGGCAGCAAATGGGGGACTCGCGTGAATGGACGCCGCGTCGACCGGGAAGCGCTGCGGCACAACGCGGTGATCGAGCTGGGCGACACGCAGCTCAAGGTGAATGCGGACGCCCAGCCCCTCTCGACGTTGCCGCCGCGGCGGGCGGTTGCGCCGAAGTCGCCGCCGGAGCCGGAATTTCCGCTGACGGTCGTCTACCAGCCGCCGGCCCGCGACGAGCCGGGGCCGAAGACTGTTCCGTCGGCGGCCAAACTCGATCTCAACTCGCTCCCCGGCAAGAAATTCGTCCATTTCCAGGTGGAAACGCTCGTGTCGCGCGGCGCCAACGGCATCGTCTTCAAGGCCGTCGATACGCGGTCCAATCGTCCGGTGGCGTTGAAAATCTTCTGGCCGGCGATCTTCGAAGACGAAAAAGTCTCGGCCCGTTTCCTGCGGTCGATGCAGGCGATGCTGCCGCTGGAGCACGAGAACCTCGTCAAAGTTCACGCCGCGGGGCGCTCGCAGGGGCACTGCTTCACGGCGAGCGAATTCGTCGCGGGGGAGAGCGCCGCGCAGCTCATCGCCCGCGTCGGCATCGCCGGCATGCTCGACTGGCGCACCGTCTGGAAGATCGGGCTCGGCCTGGCGCGGGCGCTGGAATACATCCACGGCAAAAACGTCCTGCACCGCAATCTGCGGCCGAACAACATTTTGATCCGCAAGTCGGATGAGTGCGTGAAGCTCGGCGACACGATGCTCGCCAAGTCGCTCGATGAACTCGGCCAGGCCGTCGTCACGCAGCGCGGCGAAGTCGTCGGCGACATGCACTACCTTTCGCCGGAGCAGGTTATGGGCGGCGCGGGCGTCGATCAGCGGACCGACCTCTACAGCCTCGGCGCGTCGCTCTACGCGCTCCTCACCGGCAAGCCGCCGTTTCTCGGCGGCCCGGCCGACGTGATCAATAAAATCCTCAACGTCCCGCCGGAACCGCCGACGAAAACGCATCTCACCATTCCCGCCAGCTTCGAAGGCATCGTGCTGCGGCTCTTGGCCAAGCACGCCGACGGTCGCTACTCCAACGCCACGCTCGTCGTGAAGGAACTCGAACGCACCGGCCGCCACGCCGGGCTGATGAAATAGCGGGATGTTCGTTTCGCCGCTCACGAAGTGAGCGCTCACTTCGCCAGCGGCGTTAACTTGGAGAACGCTTATGACCGAAAAACACTACCGTGTGGCGATCCTCGGCGCGACTGGTCGCGGCGGTTACGGGCACGGACTCGACACGGCGTTTCGCGGCGTGCAGCGGGCCGACGTCGTCGCGCTGGCCGACCCTGACGAGCAGGGGCGTGCGCAGTCCGGAAAGCGGCTTGGCATTACGGAGTTGTTCGCCGATTACCGCGAGTTGCTCGACCGCGTGCAACCGGACATCGTCTCCATCGGCCCGACGTGGCTGACCGAGCGCGAAGCGATGATCACCGCCGCCGCAGAGCGCGGCTGCCACATCTACTGCGAAAAGCCGCTGGCGTTCGAGCTCGCGGCGGCGGATCGCATTGCCAAAATCTGCGAACAGCATCGCGTCCGCTTGGCGCTGGCGCATCAATGGCGCGGCATGCCGCCAGTGCAGAAGGCGTTGATCGAACTGCGCGAGGGGAAATACGGCCGCATTCTGCGGATGCGAGCCCGGCCCAAAGACGATTCGCGCGGCGGCGGCGAGGAACTTTTGATCCACGGCACCCACTGGTTCGATCTGATGATCGCCCTCGCCGGGCCGCCGCGCTGGGTCAGCGGGCACGTTTCTCACGTCGGCCGCCTGGCGACGCAGGCCGATCGCCGCGAAGGTTCGATGCCTGTCGGCCCGGTGTGGGGCGATTCCATCCTCGCCGTCTTCGGGTTTGATCGCGGCATCCTGGGGACGTTCGATACCACGGCGAATGTCGCTCCGACACCACAGCGGCCCGCGTCGCCGCCGTGGGACAGCGTGTTCGGCCTGACGGTGGAATGCGAACGAGCCACGCTGCAATGGCGGCAGCCGGGCGACGTCTACGTCTATCCCGCGCCCGGCCTGCTGCCCGATCTGGACGATCTGAAGTGGAACAAAATCTGGATTGAGGACTGGCACTTCACCAAAGAGCATCTGCCGCGAAACATCCGTTCCGAATGGCTGAATCTCGGCAACCGTGTGCTGGCGGACGATCTGCTCGACGCGATTGAAGAGGAACGCGACCCGCTCTCGCCGCTGAAGCACGCCCTCCTCATCACCGAGATGGTGCAGGGGACGTACGCGTCGCACTTCGCCGACGGACGACGTCTGCCGCTGCCGTTGGCAGACCGCGCGCACCCGGCCGATGCGTAGGGTCCGCTGTGCGGACCGCTCTTCAATGTGGTCCGACAGAAATGTTTTTGGCACTCGCCTGGTCCGTACAGCGGACCCTACGAAGAAACGTCGCAACCGCCGAAGTTGTTGAGCAGCTTCGTCGCCACCACTTGTGGGCACGACCAGATGAGAAAGAACATCGCCTCCCGCGCCAACCGTTCGGCGGGATGACCGGTCGCGAAGCCCGCCCCTTTCGACGCCGTGAGCAGAGCCTGCGAACTTCGCAGCGCCAGATCGGTGGCCCGTGTTCGCAGTTGCTCCGGCGTCGCGGCGTTCGGCGCGGAACTCGCCGCGGCGAGCAGATCGGCCTGTGCCGTGTCGATCTCGGATGAAAGGGCTTGGACGACGATCTCCAGCGCCGGCCGCGCGGCGGCTTCGCGGCGCAGATGATCCAGACACCCGAACGCATGGCCCAGCGCCAGCGTCGAAGTCATCAGCGACCCGGCTCCGCCGCCGCTGGCGTGTTGAATCACGCCGGCAATCGGCCCGGCGATGATTTCTTCCGGTTGAACCGCGACATCATTGAGCAAAATCGGCCCCGTTTCCGAACCGGTCAGTGCCAAGAGCCGCATCGGTTCGCCGACAGTCAGGCCGGCGCGATCGGAAGGAACCGCTGCCAGAATCTGCCGGCCGTCAGCGAGCGTTCCGCCTAGCACGATCACGTCCGCTTGCCGGCCGCCTGTCACCCAGGGAATTTCACCAGTGAGCCGATAGCTATCACCGTCTGCAACTGCCGCGACGGCCGGCGCGGTGTGTTGCCGCGATGTCGTCAGATGCGAGATGCCGACCGTGCCGAATTTTTTGCCCGCGGCGAGATCGGGCATCCAGCGCGACTTCAACGCATCGGATTTCGCAACCGCTAAGCGCAAGCACGCGGCTTGAAACTGGCTCAAGACGAACGTAACGAGCAGTTCGCTGCGCGCCAGTTCCAGGCAGCCATCCGTCAGCGCGGCCGCCGGTTGGTCGTCGCCGCCGAATTCGACCGGGATCATCCAGCGCGTCACGCCCGCGGCACAGAGATCCTGCCACGAGAGGACCGGCCACTGATGGTCGGCCGCGGGAGTTCGTGCGGACCATCGCTGTCGTAAAGCGAGCGCCTGGTCGCGCGGCGATTGGAACGACATGCTCAGAACAATTCCAGCATCGGTTCGCCGTCTTCCAGCAGGTGGAATTTCCGGCCGTCGGCGGACGCCGCCGTGAGATCGGTGACGCCCATCGCGTGGTAAATCGTGTGGGCGATGTGTTCCGGGCCGACGACTTTGTCGGCGGGGAACTCGGCCAATTTGTCGCTGGCCCCGTAGGTCCGGCCGCCGCGAATGCCGCCGCCGGCCAGCAGCACCGACATGCACTGCATCCAGTGATCGCGGCCGGCCCCGCTGGTGCCTCCCGAACGATGATCGCCGATCTTCGGCTTGCGGCCCATCTCCGCCGTCACCACGACCAGCGTATCCTGCAAGAGACCTCGTTCGTGCAGATCGTCGAGCAGGGCAGAGTAGGCCCGGTCGAAATCGGGCAGCAGCCGCTCGCGCAGGCAGTAAAAATTGTTGCCGTGCGTGTCCCAATTGCCGGCGCTGAGGCACTTCAACTTGTCATGGGTGGGGCGGTCATCCGACCACCAGACGGTGATGAACGGGACTTCGGCCTCGACCAGCCGCCGCGCCATCAAGAGGCTCGTGCTGTTGATCGTCGGCCCGTATTTCTGGCGGACGGCTTCCGGCTCGTTCTGAATCTGAAACGCGGCTTTCGTCTGCTGCGAGCTCAACAACTGGAACGCTGCCTGTTGCTGCGTGGACAACTCGTTGACGCCGGCGATGCGTTCGATCTGCCGCTGCGAATCGTCCAGCGTCCGCAGCAATTCGCGGCGATGTTCCAACCGGCCCAGGCTGATATCATCGTGCAGCGTCAGCGCCGGCACGCGGAACTCGAGCGGTTTGTCGAGTTTGCCGTCGACGTACACCGGATCGTATTGCGAACCGAGCCGGCCGGCGATTTGTCCCGGCCGCACATAGCCCGATTCGATCGCCTTCTGCGGCAGCCAGACGTTCGACGGCAGGTACGGATGCCGCGGCCGTTTGGCGGCGACGACCGAGCCGATGTACGGCCAATCGTCGCGCTGCGGAGCGCGGTTCGCCCCGAGACCGAGAAACGACACGTCCGGCGGATGGCCGGTGAGGTGGTGATAGTGCCCGCCGTGATGATCGGCGAGCGACTTGCCGTTGTCGCCGACCGAATTCACGATGGCCACGTGATGCGCTTGCCGCGCCGTCGAACCAGGGCGACAACACCACGCATTTTTCAATTCT
>CAZDGB010000060.1:0-26279 GCA_964504645.1 uncultured Planctomycetaceae bacterium
TGATGAACGCGCGGATCGCTGTCGGGGCGGTGTAGAAGATAGAGACGCGGTATTTCTCGATGATTTCCCAGAAGCGGCCTTCGTCCGGCCAATTCGGAGCGCCTTCATACATCACCACTGACGCCCCGCATTGCAGCGGGCCGTAACAGATGTAGCTGTGGCCCGTCACCCAGCCGATGTCCGCGGTGCACCAATAAGTGTCGTCTTCTTTCAAGTCGAAGACCCATTGGGTCGACATCTGCGTGCCGAGCAGGTACCCCGCCGTCGTGTGGAGCACCCCTTTCGGTTTGCCGGTGCTGCCGGATGTGTAGAGAATATAGAGCGGATGCTCGCTGTCGACCGGGACTGGGTCGCAGTCAGCGGTGACGTCGCTCATGAGGTCATGCCACCAATAGTCGCGGTCGGGCTGCATGTGGACTTGCTGGCCCGTCCGGCGGACGACGACGACCTTCTGCACGGTCGGCGATTTCTGCATCGACTCGTCGACGGCCTGCTTGAGCAGCACTTCCTTGCCGCGCCGCCAGCCGGCGTCCGCCGTAATGATCAGTTTCGCCTTGGCGTCGTTGTTCCGATCGGCGACGGCGTCGGCGCTGAACCCGCCGAAGATGATCGAATGCGTCGCGCCGAGACGGGCGCAGGCCAGCATGGCGATCACGAGTTCCGGAATCATCGGCATGTAAATCGTGACGCGGTCGCCGGTCTGGACGCCGAGCTTCTTCAGTACGTTCGCAAATTTGCAGACTTCGCGATGAAGGTCCTGGTACGTCAGCACGCGGGTGTCGCCCGGCTCGCCTTCCCAAATGATGGCGGCTTTGTTCTTCCGCCACGTGGAAAGATGCTTGTCGACGCAGTTGACGCTGGCGTTCAGCTTGCCGCCGGTGAACCACTTCGTTTCCGGCATCTGGCCTTCGAGGACTTTGTCCCATTTCTTATGCCAGACGAGGTTCGACGCGAGTTCGCCCCAGAAGGCGGCGGGATCGTCCTTCGCCTGCTGCCACATCCGCTGGTACTGGTCTTCACTGTTGATCTGCGCCTGCTTGACGAACGAAGCCGGCGGGGGAAACTTCCGGTTCTCGGTGAGGACCGACTGAATGTTGCTGGACATGAACGCAATTCTCCAGGCCAAGGGTAGTTCACAGGTTGTCGGTGATGAGATCGACGGTTAACCGCGATGCAGAGGCATAGCGCCGCGGAGCGAGCATGTCGACGGCCGCCCGCTGCGCCAGCGTGCAACCAACCACCCACAACAAAACAGTGTTTTCGGATTAAACCCGGAACGGCGAGAAAATGCCAGAACAGGCTCATTCCCACGCAGAAAATCCAGGGTGTGCGCGAAGTAAATCACGAAAGTTCGATTCGATCCGAGCCCCTCACCAACGCCGATCAAGGTTCAAGTTCACCGCCTGCGGGAACCACCGTCAGAATGTAGAGCGTCCGTTTGGCTTCGAGAGTGGTTCGCTTGGAATTCCAAAACCCACCGATAATCGGCAAATTCCCTACAAGGGGTGAGCGCGATACTTCCGTTACACTCGTATGCAGCGTCGGGCCTTCGACGACCAAGGATTGTTCCAGGGGTAACTCCGCCGCGGCTTCGGTTCTCCAACCGCTGTCGGGGGGTGCCTCCGGCGACTGATGGAGCGAGGTCCCAATCAGAGAGAGATGGATGGATTTATTCTCGGCCCGCGCCGCGGTGATGACCCAAGATGCCCCGCGGCCATCCAGCCAGTGACCTTGCCGGCTCTCCGACAAGGAAATCGCCGGGTGCACAGTCAATCTCGCCAGCCCTTGGTTGACGATCGACTGCACGGTGGCCGCGATTTCTGAAGCCGGCATCGTTCGATTGCGTGCCGTTTCGGTTTCCCAGAGCTCGTCCAGCACGGCAGCAGCTTGCGGCTGATCTTCGAGTTCCACAATCTGCACAACCAACGAAAATCGAGATTCCGCGGGGAAATCCTCTTCGCCTCGATAGCCCGTCTGGAGAATCTCAAATTCCGACGACGCAGAGCGAGAATCCTCGTTCGCCGTCTGGCGCGCCCCGGCCGCTTTATTCGCGGAAGGATGTGTGCAACCATTCCCCGACACGAAGAAAGTGCAGCACAGAAGAGCCAGCCAGCGAATCTGCATAACTCAATCCTTGAGACGTGTCTCATTTTTTTCAGGGCATGTCTGTAAGCCAATTGGAAAGGAGGGTCAAGAGGTCGGTGATTGTTCGCCCCCGGACAAGAAGTTAGACTGATGCGTAGGTCGACGAGCATTCCCCAAGGAAAATCCCATGCGCCGTCTGTTCTGGTATTGGAGCCTCGTCCTGGTGTGCCTGTTCGGGTGCGAGGACATGACGAAGAAATCGCCGAACAGCATCATCGGGAAGAAAACGCAGGACGTCGGCGAATTCAAGGCCGAAGCCGGGGCGAAAGTCAGCGATTCCAAGGTCCGCGTCGATACGCCTGGGCTCGCCGGTTTGCAGGCTTACGGCCCGCTGGTCGAGCAACTCTCGAAAACGACGATTGCCCACGCGCTGAATCTGTTTAACGCCTCAGAAGGCCGATATCCCAATTCCTACGACGAATTCATGACGCGGATCATCAAAGAGAACAACATCCAGCTTCCCGTTCTGCCGGGCGGAAAGAAATATCAGTACGACGTCGAAAACCACCAGTTGGTCGTCATCGACGCCCCGGCGGACGCCCCCGCCGGGAATACTGCCGCGGCTCCGGAAGCCGCGCCAGCCAATCCGTAGCCTCCACTTCGGCACGTTTTCTTCGCAGGCGGAATCACGAACCGCCGCTCCGGAAATTGAACTGCGCCCAAATTGCCTCGCAGGACAAATCGCGGCCACCTAGGCGTATCTCTAATGTGACAAGCAACTTAGAGATCACACTTCAATTTCCGCAATCACCCGAATAAACACGCCGCCTCGTACACTGAGCCAGCATCTTCTGTTTCTGGCAATCGAACGCGCAATCTCCAAAAGTTTGCTATCCCGCTGCGGGGTTTCCTTCACTTCGAGCGCAGCGAATGCCCGGTTTAGCCCGGGTGGGGTTAGCGCGCAAGGCTCGTCCGTAAGGCGGCTGCTCGCGGCTGGGTCACAATCCGAGCCCCGCCTCCTGCAAGCGTCACGCGAGAGATTGCCCCGCTTTTCCACCCGAAATGGGAGCTGTCGTCCCTTTCCGCCTACCCCGGCTCGAAAAGCGGAAGGCCAGAGGCTCGCTGTCCACAAGCCGAATGAAGAAATGCAAACAATTACTAAACAATGACTTACGAATTAACAATCATCGACCATGAATCCACGGCAGGCAGGGGACTTGTGAGATCTCTGTATTGGGGGCTTTCCGCAACATCTCCGTACGAGCGATACCAAGCGCCCCGATGAACAAGGGCACAATTTTTTACCCAATCGTCTTTTTTTGTGTTGCCAACCCAATATATCAACATTAACATGTCGATCTACTTTGCCCAATCTATCTGTTTGAACAACTGCTGCCGTCGGAGAGTTTCACGCGATCTACTGGAAATTGTCAGCCTTCCAAGGTTGTCCGCCCTGTCCAGGGAGATCCAACTCATCCAGCAGCAAACGCAGACCGCAGGCCCCTCCTTTCCACTCACCGTGGCGAGGAACAACGATCGGGATAGTGAATGCCCTCTGCCAACGACATTCGCCCAGAATCCTCCGCCTCGATTCCGATCGCTATTGTGGGAATGTCGGGACTGTTCCCGCAGGCCGACAATCTGCGAACTCTGTGGCAAAACATTCTCAACCGCGTCGACGCCATTCGGGAAGTTCCCGAAGAACGCTGGCGGGAGGAAGATTATTTCGATGCCGACCGGCTCGCCGCCGACAAGGTCTATTCGAAGTGGGGCGGGTTTCTCGACCCGGTCCGTTTCGACCCGATGAAGTGGAAAATCCCGCCGGCCAGCCTGGCGAGCATCGACCCGATTCAACTCCTCTCGCTGGAAGTTGCCGATCGGGCCTTCGCCGACGCCGGCTACGATCATCGCCCGTTCCCCAAGGAACGGACGGGCGTGATTTTCGCCTGTGCCGGGACGAACGACGTCGGCTCGGATTACGCCTTCCGCACGATGATTTCGCATCATCTGCCGCGGATGAACGGCATCCCGCAGGAAACTCAGGACAAGATCGTTTCCGAAACGCACGACTTGATGCCGGAATGGACCGAAGATTCCTTCCCAGGCATTCTGACGAACGTCATCGCCGGGCGTATCGCCAACCGGTTCGATCTCGGCGGCCCGAACTTCACCGTGGACGCCGCCTGTGCGGCCTCGCTTGCCGCACTGTATTCAGCCATCGCTCAACTTCGCATCGGCGCGGTCGACATGATGCTCGTCGGCGCGGCGGACGGCTCGAACAACGCCTTCACCTATATGTGCTTCGCCAAGACGCACGCCCTGTCGCCCCGCGGCCGGTCCCGGCCGTTTGACGATTCGGCGGACGGCATCGCCCTCGGCGAAGGGATCGCGGCGATTTTGATCAAGCGGCTCGATGACGCGATTCGCGATGGCGACAAAGTCTACGCCGTCATCCGCGGCATCGGCAGTTCCAGCGACGGCCGCAACCGCAGCATGACGGCCCCGCATCCCGGCGGACAGATTCTTGCCCTGAAGCGGGCCTACGCCGATGCCGATTTGTCCTGCACCACGATTTCGCTGATCGAAGCGCACGGCACCGGAACGGCGGTCGGCGACGGCACCGAAATCACCTCGCTGAATACGCTGTATTCTCAGGAATGCACCGATAAACAGTTCGTCGCAGTCGGCTCGGTGAAATCGATGATCGGCCACACGAAAACGTGCGCCGGTCTCGCGAGCCTCGTGAAAACGGCTTTGGCCCTGCATCACAAGGTGTTGCCGCCGACGCTGCACGTCGAATTTCCGAATCGGAAGGTCGATTTCCAAAATAGCGCGTTCTTCGTGAATTCCGAGAGCCGGCCGTGGTTCGAGGAGCTTGGCGACCACCCGCGCAGGGCGGGAATCAGCGCCTTCGGATTCGGCGGCACGAATTTTCACGTCGTCCTCGAAGAAACTCCCGCCGCGGCGATTTCCCCGACGGAGACCGAAAACTACTCGCCTCGACCGTCCGAGATTCTGACGTGGTTTCGGCCGACGCGGCTCGAAATTGCCGAAGCGCTTCGGCAATTTCGCGATCAGGTCGAAAAAACTCCCGTCGGTGATTTCGCCCAACTGGCATTTTCCTGCCGTCACGACGAAATCACTGGTTCCGGACAATGCCGCCTGGTCATCGTCGCGAGCGATCTCGCTGATCTGCTGGTGAAAATCGATAAGACCGAACGGCTCCTCGGCGAACGCGACGCCATCCAGGATCCGACCGGCGTCTTCTACTCTGAGAAATCGCCCGTCAGCGCAGATTCGGTCGCGTTTCTGTATCCGGGACAGGGATCGCAGTCACTGAATATGCTGCGCGACTTGGCGATTGTCAGCCGGTGGTGCCATCAGTTGTTCGCCGAGGCGAATCACAGCCTGAACGACTTCTTCCCGAAGGCGCTCACGCGGTACATCTTCCCGCCGCCGGCGTTCACCCCGGAAGAACTCGAACACGAGCGGGCCGCGTTGAATCAGACACAAGTCGCTCAACCGGCGCTGGGACTGGTCGAAGTTTTCGCGACGGAACTACTGAAACGCTTCGGGATCGAACCAGCTGTCACCGCGGGACACAGCTACGGCGAATACGTCGCCTTGTACGCCGCCGGATGTCTGAGCCAGGAAGACTTGCTGACGCTGTCGGCTCATCGCGGCCGGATTTCGTTCGAAGCCGGTCAATCAACCAGCCCGGGCGCGATGGCGGCGGTGAACGCCGGCGCCACACAGTTGGAGGAGTTGATTCGCGAACTCGGCCTGGAAATTCAACTCGCGAATCTAAACGCTCCGGATCAGTCGATCATCGCGGGCACCGAACCGGCCATCGCCGAGGCGATGGAAGCCTTGTCGGGACGGAACATCCGCTGCAAGCGGCTGGCGGTGTCAGGGGCGTTCCACACGCCGCTCATGGCCGCCGCCGCCGAGCAACTCAGCGAGATTCTCGACGGCGTGAAGTTCCATAAACCGCAAAAGACGGTCTACAGCAACACACTGGCGAATCGGTATCCCGAGAAGCCGGCCGAAATCCGCAAGCTGCTGGAGCGGCACATCGCCGAGCCGGTGCTGTTTGAACAACAGATCCGACAAATGCGGGCCGATGGCGTCGAAGTCTTTTTCGAAGTCGGTCCGAATCGAGTCCTCACCGGACTCGTCCAGCGGATCTTCCCGCAGGATGGCCCGACGTGCATCGCCCTCGATGCCAACGGCCGCGACGGCATGACGCAACTGGCGCATGTCCTTGGACAGTTGGTTGCGTTGGGATTACCGGTGAATCTCGATGAATGGTACGCCGGCCGCGGCTTGAAGGAATGCCCGGTCGCGGAATACATGCAGCAGGAGCAGGGCCGCCGCGAACCAAAGCGAACCGAATGGATTCTTACGACGTACAATGCGAAGCCCGTCACGCCGCTGCCGCCACGTTCAGAGAATAAAGACGGCCTGCAGGCGAAATTCGGCAAGAAGGCGACGGCCGAATCCCCCGCTCCCGAGACGCCGAAAGCGAAACCGGCGCCCGCGGCATCGAATTCGAATCACAACCGCAACGGCAACACGGCGAAAACGGAAACCCGTCCCGCGCCCGTCGTTGTTGCGTCCACTGCGTCCAAAAAACCTTCCTCGACAACTCGTTCTGCCTCGGGCGGGTTGCCAACAGCTCCCAGTTGTCCTTCGTTTTCCCCCCTGTCCGCTGGTGTTTCCGGTGTCCCAACTTCTTCCCAATTGAGGTCTATTGCCACGATGAACAGTACGACGTTGTCAGATGACTCCGCCGCGCTGAACGGTTCGTCCGGTCAGCTTCTCCTCCAATCGCAGACGCTGATGATGCAGATGCTCGATCTGCAGAAGTGGCAACAACAAGTGGCCTTGAAGTTCGTGGAAACGCACCAGCAGTTGATCCACGCCTGCACGACCGGCGGGCCGCTCCCGGCCAGCCTGATGGAATCGATGATCGTGCCCGCGACCGAACCGCAGCCCGTCGCCGCTCCGGCGCCGACTCCGGCTCCGGTTCAAGCCACTCCGGCCGTGATGCATGCCCCGGCTCCGGTCGTTCGTCCCGCCGCGGCGCCGGTCGCCGTGCGTGCCGCCGCTCCGGTGATCAGCACGCCTCGTGTGACGGTTCCGGTCGAGAAGAAGACCGTCGCCGCCCCGAGCCGCAACGGCAACGGCGCCGCTCATGCCGCTCCGACCTCGAACGGTGCGAGCGAAAACGGCAACGGACATCACGCCCACAACGGTAACGGCTCCCACGCCGCGGCCACGGCGAAGGCCGCTTCGGCCACGGAATCCAACGGCGCTGGCTTGCCGTCGGTCGATCAGTTCCGCGCGGCCTTGCTGAAGGCCGTGAGCGAGCGCACCGGCTATCCGGAAGACATGCTCGACGAAACGCTGCCGCTGGAATCGGGCCTCGGCATTGACTCCATCAAAACCGTGGAAATCTTCAGCAATCTGAAGGACTACCACAAGTTCTTCCTCCGCGACGGCCAGGATGAAGAGGAAGCGCTCAAGGAATTCACGCAACTCAAGACGCTGGCAGACATCATTCGCAACTACGAGACGCAGCATGCCATCATGAGCGCGGCCGCCGGCAACAACGGCAGCGAATCCGAATCGACCAACCGGGTCGAACGGTACGCCGTCGAAGCCGTCGAAGCGCCGGCGCTGGCGGGCAAAAAAAAAAGCTCTCGTCTCGTGACGTAATTCTGCTCGTCGGCGAAGCCGAGGAAGTCACGCAGGCCATTTCGGCCGGGCTCCTGGAGGACGGACTACGCGTCCGCCAGGTGCTGCCCGGCCGGGCTGTGCGGAAAGTCTCGGCGACGGTGTACGAGGCGCCGCTCGATGACCCCGAAGCCGTCCGCAAGCTGCACGAGCTGATGACGGCGTCGGAAGGCGTGCCGGTCGGAACGCTGATCAACTTCCTCTGCCTCAGCGAGCCGTACCGGCAAGCGGGTCTGCCCGATCCGGCCGCGGCGCTGAAGCTGACGCAGTCGGTGTTCAACGTCCTCAAGGAATTCGCCGGCGAACTGACGGACGCGGCGGAAACCGGCGGCGGACTGGTGCTGAATCTGACGGCGCTCAACGGCAAGCTCGGTATCGGCGGCGGCGAACGGATGGCCCTCACCGGCGCGGGAACTCTGGGACTCTGCAAAACGTTTCGACAGGAATATCCCGCTGTGACCGTGAAAACGGTGGACCTCGATCCGACGATTCCCGCCGCCGCCCTGGTGGCGCAGCTCGCCGATGAGCTGTTGTCGCCGGACGAACTCGTCGAAATCGGCCTTTCGAGCGGCGGACGCACGATGATCCAACTGAATCGCGCGAATCCGCAGCCGGCGCAATTGCACAATTTGCCTATCGACGAGAACTCCGTCCTGCTGATCACCGGCGGAGCGGACGGCATCACGGCGGATATCGCGCTGGGGCTCGCGAAACAGGCCCGTTGCCGGCTGGTCCTTGCCGGCCGCACGCCGCTGCCGGGCGCCGAATCGGCGGAGACGGCGGGAAAATCGTCCGGTGAATTACGGCAACATTTGATTCAATCCAGCCGCGCTTCCAAAAAGCCGCTGCCCCCTGCACAGATCGAACAGGCCGTGAAACAGATTCTGAAGGAGCGCCGCATCCGCGAGAATCTGGAAGCGATGCGGTCGCATGGTGCTACGGTCGAATATCACGCGGTCGACGTCCGAAATGCCCAGGAGTTCGGGACGCTGATCGACGGTTTGTACGCGAAGTACGGAAAAATCGACGGCGTGCTGCATGGAGCGGGTGTCATCGAAGACAAATTGATGCGGGACAAGACGCCGCAATCATACGCGAAAGTCTTTTCCACGAAGGTGGATAGCGCGGTGATCCTCGCGAAGAAACTGCGGCCGGAAACACTGAAGTTCTGCGTCTTCTTCTCATCGATTTCGGGACGGTTCGGTAATGTCGGCCAGTCCGATTACAGCGCCGGTAACGAATTTTTGAACAAGCTGGCCCAGGATCTGGACCAGAAATGGCCGGCTCGCGTCGTCGCCGTGAACTGGGGTCCGTGGGACGCCGGCATGGTTTCCGACGAACTGCGGAAAATCTACGAGAGCCGCGAGATGTACCTGATTCCCGTCGCCGACGGCGTCGAGCGGCTGGAACAGGAATTGCGAATGAACGGCCAGTCACGGCCGGAAGTGCTGATTTCTTGCAGCGTCCCCGTGATGCTGAAGGCCTTCACAGGAGCGAAAGCGTAATGCGTCGGAAAGATATCGCCGTCGTCGGGCTGGGCTGTGTGTTTCCCGGCGCGCACAACGTCCGGGACTACTGGACCAACATCGTCAACGGGGTCGATTGCGTCACCGACCGTCCGGCTCATCGCCTGGCGTTCGCCCGCAACTTCGATCTCCCCGCGGACCACATCGCCCACATCCCGACGTCGCGCGGCGGCTTCCTGCCGTCCGATTTGACGCTCGACCCGTTGAAATACGGCGTACTGCCCAACGCCGTCAAAGACGGCGATCCGGATCAATTCCTGATGCTGAAGGTCATCGACGAGGCGCTCGCGGACGCGGCGATCTCCGAGACCGACCCGCGGCGCTCCCGCACCGATCTCATCATCGGCCGCGGCGGCTATCCGACATACGGGCAGAATCAAATCTGCTTCGGCGCCGAATGGTACGACGCCACGATCGAGATGCTGCATCGGAGATTCCCGCATGCTCTATCGTCCGACGTGAAGCGGCAGGCCGAGGAGTTCCTCCGCGGCACGCTGCCGGCGAACGATCCCGGACGGTTGGCCACCGTGATTCCGAACATCACGGCGAGTCGCGCGGCGAACCGGCTGAATCTGGGCGGCACGGCCCACACCGTCGACGCGGCGTGCGCTTCGTCGCTCGTCGCCGTCGAACAGGCCATCGACCGGTTGCGATCAGGCCGGGCCGACGTCGCCATTGCCGGCGGGTTCTTCGTCACGCAATGGCTGGGCTTCGCGTATCTGTTCCAGATGCTCGGGGCGATCTCGCCGTCCGGCATGATTCGCCCGATGGATCGCCGGGCCGACGGCTTGCTCCTGAGCGAAGGGGGCGGAGCCGTCGTCCTCAAGCGGCTGGACGACGCCATCGAAGACGGCGACCGGATTTACGCGATTCTCAAAGGGACCGGCACTTCCAGCGACGGCCGAGAAACGGACGTCCTCGCACCGGCCGTGGGCGGACAACTCCGAGCGCTCGAACGGGCCTACGCCGACGCCGATGTCGAAAAAGATTCGATCGGCTATCTCGAATTGCACGGCACCGGCACGCGGGCCGGCGACGGCGTCGAAATCAACTCGCTGAAGGAATTCTTTGGCTCGGTTCCATACCCCGCGACGGCCCGCGCGATGGGCTCGGTGAAGTCGATGATCGGCCATTCTATGCCGGCATCGGGCATTGCCTCGCTGATCCGCGTCGCGTTGTCCCTCTCGAACAAAGTTCTGCCGCCGACGCTGAACTGCGAGCAGCCCCATCCCGATCTCGAAGGGGCGCCGTTCTATGTCAACACGCACACGCGTCCCTGGATTCAAGGCGAAAACTCTGGACCGCGGCGGGCGGGTGTCAATTCGTTCGGCTTCGGCGGCACCAACGTCCACGCGATTCTGGAAGAAGTGCTGCCGCCGAAGAAAGTCGGCCGCACGCGAAAACTCCAGCCGCGTCCGATCGAGAATTGCGTGAATCGTCCGACCGAAATCGCGCTCTTCGCCGCGCCGCATCCGGCCGCGTTGCGCGAACGGTTGGAGCAGTTGCAGACGTACATGGAAACGGACGTCAGCGGCCACACGCTGGCCGATGTCGCCGCCGCGCTGGCGCGGCAGGTCGATCACAAGCAGCCGTGCAAGCTAGCGCTGATCGTCGCCGATCTCGACACGCTCAAGACCAAATTGCAAACCTGCCTCGAGCAGTTGCAGCAGCCCACGCCGAAATTCGGTGACGAGCACATCTACTATGCCGCGGACGCCAGCAAGCATCACGGCAAGATCGCGTTCATCTTCCCCGGCATGGGTTTCCCCGGCCTGATTGGAAATTATCCGGACCACCTGATCGAACTCTGCCTGCACGATCCCGACGTCCGCAACGAATTCGATTTCTTCGAAGAACGCGACCGGCATCCGGAAGACCATGTTCCGACGAGCTCCGTCTTCTCGCCGCCGACGTTGTTGCCGCAGGAATACCGGCAGAAACTCAAGAGCCGGCTCGCGCCGCCGAAGACCGATTCCGAGGCGATGTACCAGCATCTGCCGGAAGAGCGCTACCTCGCGGCGATGGGCGTCACGCTCGCCAACTGGGTCGGCTGGACGGTCCTCAAGAAGCTGAACATCCCGGTCGACATGGCCGCCGGACAAAGCCAAGGGGAAATGGCGGCCCTTTGCGTCGCGGGGATCTGCGATTTCCACGGTACCGCGCCGGCGTACTGGAAGGCCCTGAACGTTAACCCGCGCTATTCCGATCGCGGCCGGCTCGCGTTCGTCTGGGGCAAGCCGGAAGAAATCCAGGCGATGCTCGACAAGTACGAGGAAGCTTACATCGCCATCCACATGGCGCCGGAAGCGCTGATCCTAGGCGGCGATCGCGACGCACTGGTTGAAATCACCAATACGTTGAAGGCCGACCGACGCTTCTGCCAAGTGCTGCCGTACCCACCGATTCACACGCCGTGCCTGAGCTATCTGAAGCCCGAATTCAAGGACGCGTTGGCGTCGATGGATTTCAGCACGCAGAAGCCGAAAATCGCGTTGTATTCGTCGATCACCGCGGCGCCGTATCCGTCGGACCAGAAGGGGATTCGCGAGACGCTCACCTGGAATATCGACCGGCCGCTGCGCGTGTGGGAAACGATTCGCCGACTGTACGACGACGGCGCGAGAATCTTCGTACAAGTCGGCGGCGGGCACATGTCGGCCCATTTGAAGGAGCTGCTGCCGGATAGCACCGATGTCGTCACCGCCGGTTTGGAGAACGACACGCGGAATCCGATCACGCAGTTGAACCACCTCGTGTCGCAGCTCTTCACGGCGGGCGTGCCGCTCAATCCGCTGCCGTTGTTCGAAAACCGGCTGATTCGTGAAATCGACCTCGATCAGCCGGAAACCGTTTCACCCGCGCCGCGGTTGCAGATTCCGATCCGCATCGAATGGTCGCCGCTCGCCAGCCCGAACGTTCCGGCAGCGTTGATCGAAAACTCGATGTCCGAAGAGACCGAGGAGTTTTCGGTTTCCGCCGACGAAATCGAGAATCGTCACAATGACGCGAAAGTTCAAATCGCGGACGAGCCGACTCCAGAACATTTTGAGATTTCCGAGCCGGAACTCGAAATGGCGTTGGACGCCGGTTTCGACCGTTCGCTGCCGGTTCTAGGGCAGCATGCGAAAGTCGTGCGGCACATTCCCGGTCAGGAACTGGTCATTCACCGACCGCTCAACTTCGAACAAGACCCGTACATTGTCGATCACACATTCGTCTATGCGCCCGTCCGGCACGTCCGCGAGAACATTCCCGTCGTACCAATGACCATGACGATGGAACTCGTTGCGGAAGCCGCCGGGTTGCTCTGTCCGGGGCTGGGCCTCATCGGCTACGAAGACCTGCGGGCCAGCCGTTGGATTTCGCTGGAAGATGTGGACGAGACGATTCTGGAAATCACGGCCCGCGTGCTCGATGAAGACGCCGAGACCGGCGCCAAACGGGTCGACGTCCTGCTCGAATACGGCGGAAAACGAGCGTTCTCCGTGAAAGTCCTGTTCGGTGCGGCGTACAAGCACGAAATTCATCTCGAAGCGCCGGACCTGACGGACGCCGGGCCGTGGCCGTTCGGATTCGAAGAGGCTTATGGCAAACGCCGTTGTTTCCACGGGCCGCTGTTCCAGACGCTGGTCAGCCTCGACCAGTGCACGGAAAACGCGGCGAGTTGCACACTTATCGCGGCACCAAAGCACAATCTGTTCGGCGAACTGACCGAACCGACGATGCTGATCGATCCGTGCCTGTTCGATGCCTGTGGACAAGCGGTCGGACTCTTCTGCCAAATTTACGATTGGTGCGTGCTGCCGACTGCCGTCGACCGGATTGAAATCTACGGCCCGATGCCTCCCGCCGGCACGTTATGCCCACTGTGGCTGCAGGTTACGGAGATGAACGCCGAGACGAACGTTATGCGATGCAACATGATTCTCGGCGACGGCTCGGGCGGCATCCTCGCCCAGTTCTACAACTGGACCGACTGGATGTTCTACTGGTCGCCCAAGTTGCACGATTTCCTCTGCGAGCCGCACCTGAATTTCGTCTCCACGGAACTGCAACTCCCCAGCATGCCGGCCGACGCCGTCTGCACCTGGCTCTCGAAAGAAGAAGCCAGCGCAGTGAAGTTCGACTGGTTCCCGCGGACGGCGTTGTCCCGCGGCGAACTGCAAGAACTGCGGGCGATGTCGAAGCGAGCCGAGCAACAGCGATATCTGCTGTCGCGGCTCGTTATCAAAGACGCGGCCCGCGTCTGGAACCAGCGACAGTTCGGCGATCGAATGCGGCAAACCGTGGAAATGGAACTCAATCATGACGACCAGGGCCGGCCGTATCTGACGATGATCACCGAAGATACGCCGCTGCCGGAGGTGAGCCTGTCGCACAGCGACAATGTCGCTATTGCCGTGGCCAGCCAGATTCCGCTGGGCATCGATCTCGAACGGGCTGACCGCGATGTGACGGAGATCCTGCCGAATTTCGCCACCGACGACGAACAAGCGGCGCTGACCGCCCTGAGCGACAGCGACGGCGACATCACCTGGCCCGTGCGGCTGTGGTGCGCCAAGGAAGCCGCCAGCAAATCGCTGGGGACCGGCTTGCAAGGCTTACCGAAGCACTTCCAACTCGTCGAAGCGGCGTCGGACGGCCACTTCGTTATCTGCCATACCGATTCGGAACGCCTATTCCATGTCGGCACCTGGCAGTACGGCGAATGGATCATCGCCCTCGCACAACCGGCCCCAACCGAACCATCTGTTGACGACGATCTGCTGGGCGGTGAAGAACCGATGGAGATGTCGGTGCAGGACTGACTTAAGGATCGCCGGTGACAATTCGCCACATCGCCGCAACGCCAACCCACAGTTGAGACTCTTGCTCCGAACCGACCTGATTTCGAGCCCGGTCGCCGGAAACGGCGGATAGACTGAAACGAACGAACCACGAACCCTGGTAGAGAAACTCGCCATGAGCACCGCCGCCCAA
Organism: uncultured Planctomycetaceae bacterium; assembly: GCA_964504645.1. Taxonomy (GTDB): domain Bacteria; phylum Planctomycetota; class Planctomycetia; order Planctomycetales; family Planctomycetaceae; genus CAZDGB01. Next base: position 14,331 of record CAZDGB010000060.1, read on the forward strand.
TCGCAACCGTCGGGGTCTCTTTCGTCGGCCAACGTCGCCGAACGCGTCCGTTCGCTCCAGCTCGGCAAAACTGAGCGGAAAACGGCCGAGTTCGGACTGCGCGGCGTGTTCTGGCTCGTGTTGCTGGCGGGCGTCGCCGGCGGCGTCTATTGGCTCTCGCAGCAACAGGAGCGGCCAGAACTCGCGTTAGCCCTCAACTGGCTGCCGATTGGGAAGACAACCTATGAAGTCGTTCCCGTCAAAGTCGAAGGCGGCGAGGAAGTGATTCTCGACCTCACCGGCTACATTACGCCCAAGACGAAGGTCAATGTCTCGGCACGCGTCCCCGGCTTGGTGCAGGAGCTGAACTTCATCGAAGGGGATCGGATTGAAGCGGGGCAGATCCTTGCGAAACTCGACGATAGCACGTTCCAGGCCGACTACGCCCAGGCCGTTGCCGCCGAACAGGCGGCGTTGAGCGGTCTCCTCGAAATGAACAATGGCGCGCTGCCGGAGGAAATCGATCAGGCCCGCACCGCCGTGGATCATAGCCGCGAAGTGTTGAAGATGGCCCAGAAGAATTTCTCGCGGACTAAGACACTGAAACAGGAAAACATCGCGACGGCGGTCGAATTCGAGCAGGCCGAGTCCGTGCTGTCCGACGCGAAGGCGAACCTCAAGACGATGGAGCACAAGCTCAAGATCATGGAAGACGGACCGCGCGAAGAACGGATCAAACGCGCCGAAGCCGAAGTTGCCCAGGCCCGCGCCATGGTCGCCAAGGCGAAGACGAATCTGGAAAACGCCACGATCACGTCGCCCATCGCCGGCGTCGTCTTGGAACGCCACGGCGAAGTCGGCGAGAACATCCGGCCGGATGCCCTCGCCGCCGGACTCTACGTTCTCGCCGACCTCAAGCAACTGGAAGTGAATGTCGACGTCGAGGAGCAAAGCCTCGGCAAGCTCCGCGTAGGCCAGCCGTGCCGCATCATTCCCGACGCTTACTCCGACCGGTCCTACGCCGCGAAGATCAGCCGCTGGCAGCCGCAAGTGAACCGGGCGCGGGCGGTGGTCCGCGTGATTCTCACGATCACCGAGCCGGACGAATACCTGCTCGCCGAAATGAACTGCCGGGCCGTGATCCTCGAATCGGAGACGCCTGAACCGGAAACGCTGTGGATTCCCGTCGCGGCCCTCGTCCCGATGGATGAGAAGCCGGCGGTGTTCGTCGTCGACACTAACCTGGCCCGGCAAAGACCTGTGGTCCTCGGCGAAACGCGCGGCGACGTCGTGCAAATCGTCGACGGACTGACGAAAACCGACCGCGTCGTCCTCCCGGGCCAAACGCCGCCAGTCAACGGGCAGAAAGTGCAGTGACGAGCGTGGGATACGTTTCCTAGCTCTCCGAAAACAGCACTAATCCAGAGACGCACACGTGAAGAAACGTGTGCCACGCAAGGAACTCCATGTCCGCGATTGTCACGGTGGAAAACGCGACGAAGACCTACTCGCGAGGCGCCGAAAAGGTGGAAGTCCTCAAAGGGGTCAGTCTGCAAATTAACGAAGGGGAGTTCGTCGCCTTGATCGGCCCCAGCGGCTCCGGCAAGACGACGCTGCTGAATCTGATCGCGGGCCTCGACCAGCCGACGACGGGGACCGTCAGCATCGCCGGGCGAGACATCTCCCGCATGCCGGAAGCCGAACTCGCCCGCTGGCGGACCACGGCCATCGGCTTCGTGTTCCAGTTCTATCATCTGATCCCCGTTCTCACGGCGTATGAAAACGTCGAGATGCCGCTGCTCCTCTTGAACATGTCGGCGTCGCGGCGGCGTCAACAGACGCGCAACGCACTGGAAATCGTCGGCCTCAGCCACCGCTTGCATCACCGGCCGGGCCAACTTTCCGGCGGCGAACAGCAGCGCGTCGGCATCGCCCGCGCCCTCGTCACCGACCCGGCCCTCGTCGTCGCCGACGAACCGACTGGCGACCTCGACGGCCGCAAGAAAGAGGAAATCCTCGACCTCTTGCAATCGCTGCAAGAGGGCCTGAAGAAAACGATTCTGATGGTCACCCACGACCATGTCGCCGCACTCCGCGCCCACCGGCTCTTGCGCATCGACGACGGCCACCTCCTGGAGAGCGGTTCCCAGGCCCTCGCCGAAGCCTTCCCCGAAGCGCACAACCGCCTGGGAGACGCGGCGGCGCTGATGCATTGAGAGTGTTTCTTCAAACGCCAAATACCCAACGCCAAACGCCAAAACCGTGTTCCTCAAATTCTGCACGCTGATCCTGAAAAGCCTGGGCCGCAACAAGGTCCGCACGCTCCTCACGGGGCTGGGGATCACCGTGCTCGTGTGCGTCTATGCCATCGTCTCCAGCGTGACGTCCGCCGTCTCGTCGCGGATCAATTCGCAGGGCAGCCAGACGCGGCTGATTTGCAGCGACCGCTGGGTCGCGCCGAGCCTCATCCCGCCGCGCTACTTCCCCGACCTCGCCGCGCAGGAGGGCATCGAAGACTGGACCACCTGGAACATGTTCCCCTGCGCCTTCGACAACTCCGGCCGCATGGACCGGCAGGGGATCGGCATCGCTACGCGGCCCGAGAATCTGCCCGACATGGTCTCCGACGGCGATCAGATCGACCCCGCCGCCATCGAACGGCTCAAGCAGCGCCGCGACGGGGCGCTGTTTCAATCGGCCGTGCTGAAAATCATGAACTGGGAAGTCGGCCAGCAGGTCACCGTCTACGGCAACCAATTTCCCCGGACAGTCGTGCCTCTGACGATCGTCGGCGTCTTGCCGCAAGGCCAGCTCGCCAGCTACTACTTCCGGCAGGATTACCTGCAGAACCTCGATCCGAACAAAGCGGTCGTCAACGCGGTCGTCCTCAAGGTCCGCGACTCCAAGGAGACCGACAAGGTCGCCGCCGAAATCGGGGCTCGCTACGCCCGCCGGCAACCGGCGCTGAAGGTCGAAACGGAATCGGCCGGCGTCGCCCGCTTCGCCGCGAAGGCCCAGTCGATCCTCAGCCTGATTCAAATGGTCGTCGTCGTGCTGCTGATCGACATGGTCATCATTCTGTCGAACAGCATCAGCATCTCCGTCCGCGAACGTCGCGTCGAAATGGCCGTACTGAAAGTCCTTGGCTTCCAGCCGCTGCACATCCTCGCGATGGTGATCATCGAAGCCATGCTGATCGGCGCCTTCGCCGGCGCGTTCGGAACCGGCATCGTCTATGCGATTTCCAAGCTCACGCTGGAAGGCATCCTCCCGATCAGCCCGCCCACGCAGTTTTTGATTCAATTCCCCGTCCCGGCGACCGTCGTCGGGCAGGGCTTGCTGCTCGGCATGGCCGTCGGGCTCACCGGCAGTTTCTTCCCCGCATTGAGTGCGCGGAAAGTCAAAGTCTCGGACGTGTTTTCACGAATCGCGTAATCGATCGCTCGACTCTCAACTCTCAACCATAAAACCCTCAACCTTCGATGATCCCTCTCCGCTACAACGCTCGGAACCTCATCGTCCGTTGGAAGACCACGCTGATGACGGCGGCGGGCTTCACGCTGGTCGTCGCCGCGCTGGTGGTGATGCTGGCGTTCATCTCCGGCGTGCAGGCGGTGTGCGTCGTCAGCGGCGATCCGCGGAACGTTCTGATCCTCGCCAAAGGGTCCGCTGATGAAGTGATGAGCCAGATCGATTCCCGCACGGCGTCGGAAATCGAAAATACGAAGGGAATCGCCCGCGACCGGTTGGGCCAGCCGCTCGTCAGTCGCGAGCTCTTCATGGTCGTCCACCGCTTCATGCTTGAAGAAAACGTCTTCAAGTTCCTGCAAATCCGCGGCGTGCAGGCCGTCGCCTACGACATCCACGACCAGGTCGAAGTCGTGGAAGGGCATCTGCCGCGACCCAATCAAAGCGAAATTCTCGTCGGCCGCGCCGTGCAAAGCGAACACCGGCTGAATCTCGGCGACACGGTCGAAATCGGCCGCAAGCCTTGGCGCGTCTCCGGCATCTTCGAGGCGAACCGCTCGGCGCTCGAATCCGAAGTCTGGTGCGATCTGTCGGAACTTGCCAGCCAATTTCGCCGCGAAGGGTTTTACACGACGATGGTCGTCCGGGCGAACGACGCCGCTTCCGCCCCCGCGCTCGCCGAACGCCTCGGCGCGAGCCGTACGGCCCAATGCTCGGCCCAGCCGGAGCAGGCGTACTACGCCAAGCAGGCCGAGAACACCGAAATGATGAAAGCCGGCGCCCTCGTCATCGCGTGGTTCATGGGCCTGGGGGCCGTGTTCGGCGTGATGAACACGATGTTCGCCGCCATCGGCCAGCGCCGCAAAGACATCGCCGTGTTACGGATCATCGGCTTCAAACCGTATGAGATCGTGATCTCGTTCCTGCTCGAAGCCTTGTTGATCTCCGCCGTCGGCGGTTTCCTCGGCATCTCGCTCGGCTATGCCGCTAACGGTATGACGACGAGCACGTCGATCAGCATGCGTGAAGTCCAACTCGCCTTCCGCGTTGACCAGGCGACGATGCTCATCGCCGCCCTCACAACGTTTTTGATGGGCTTCTTCGGCGGGCTGTTGCCGGCGCTCTCGGTCGTCCGCGTGCAACCGCTGGAAGCGCTCCGCTAAGGCGAGCGTCGAGGCGTCAGCCCGGCGTGGTTGCGAACTACTTCCGCTGCCAGCCATCCTCCGCTTCCAGCACCGATCGTGCCGCGTCGCCGTCGAGCCACGCTTTCGCGGCGGGGTCGTTCTTTAAATACACGTCCCAGAACGCCGTGCTTAGTGCCAGGATCGCCCGGTGATGGTTCAGGTTGCGTTGTTCCCGGTCGCCGGGCAGGGCGCGGTCGGTGAAGGCGGAGTGCTCGGCGTTGTGCAGCACGAGTTCGTACTTCTCGCCGGCGGGCAGGGCGGGGTAAACGCCGAGCCGCGATTTCAGCGTCGCGCCGCCGATCGGCGAGAGATCCTTCGTGCCTGTCATCAATAGCCACGGAATCTTCACCGAGCCGAACGCCGTCTCCGGCGCGTCGCCATTCCGCGGCGTGCTGGGACTCATGATAACGGCGGCCTGAATCCGCGGCTCGGTAAAGAATGACTGCCCCCCGCGTGTCACCTGCCCGCTGACGGCTTGCGTCGTGATCGCGCCAAACGAATGCCCCGACATGCCGACGCGTTCCAAATCGAGCCGGCCGAACAACGAATCGTCCTTGGTCATGTTTCGCCGCGTCAGATCATCCATCACCGCGGGAACGTCCTTCACCCGCAATAGAAAATTCTCGGCGTTCGCGGCCCGCTGCATCGCGCCGAGCCGTTCCAGCAGCGGCTTCCCCTTCCAGACCGACGTGTCGCTCCCCGGGTGCTGCAACAACACCGCGACGTAGCCTCGCGCCGCCCAGTGTTTGCCGAGAAACCCGTTCATCTCCCGCGACCCGCCCAGCCCGTGGCTGAACAGCACGACGGGCGCCGGCCGGTCATTCGCCGGCAGAAACACGCGCAGCGGAATCTCGCGATCCCGCGCCGCGTCGACGGTCGTCAAATCCCGCGGCTCCGCCAACGCCGCGTCCGGCTTGGCCAACGGATCGTACTCGTTTTCCGCGGCATCCAATCGCATCCAGGAACCCATCGCCACGACGAAGTAAACCGGCATCATAGCTCGCATGACGAGGCTCCGACAAAGAAGTGCGATCTTCCAAATTGAACACGCCGAGCGTCGTTCGGTTTCGCCACTGCAAATACCCCTCGGCAACCGCCGCCGTTTCAGGTAGATTTTCCGGTGCACGGAGGCTCACCTCAACGAGAAAGTCACACCATGCGATTTCGATCTCTCCTCGCGTTGCTGATGGTGCTCACGTTCTTTCGCACAACAGCTTATGCGCATCCGCCGTCCGCCGAATTGGCCGCGGTGCTCGGCAAGTGGCAAGCTGCGATCTCGCAGTTGGATCGCTACGAACTCACGGGCCACCGCATCATTTATGAGCGAGCTTTTGAAACGCAGCGCGACGCAACCTTCGTGATCCGCTACAACGGACCGAATGCAATGCAGATCGAAATGCGGCAGGTTGAGATCGTGAAGGGCGAAAAGGGCCCGCGACGGACTCCCGCCGGTAATCCTTATCGGCTCGAATCCGAAACGCCCAGCCTTTGGACTTGGGCTGAAAAGGAACTCGTATTCGGTGTGCCGGGAACTGGAAAGATCGTCAACGACGGACCTGCCGATGCCGACAACGTCCAACCCCCGGACTACTTGTCGCCGCTAGCGTTTCCCGAGAACCATATCCCCGCGTTGTTCGCCGCCGATGCGCCGAAGTTTCGGGGCGAATACGATTGGGAGATCGTCAAATGGATGCGTCCACACCATATCTGGATCCGAGGGACGCCGAACACATCGGCAGGAAAACAGATACTTTCGGAACTATCGGTCATCATTGACAGAGAAACCGGTCACCCGAAAGCCCAGCGGACGATCGATGCCAGCAGAAACCTGGAAGTCGTCTACACATTCAAGGAGTGGAATTTCAACCCGAAAGCGTCCGCAGTAAAATTTGATCCTCAACACTGGGATCTCGAAACGTTCATCTATTCTCCGACCGCGCGACCGCTTTTGCACCGGCGGGAAAAGTAACGGAGCACATGCGGCTCGCCTGTGACTTTCGTAAAAAATCCGCGCAGGCGAGCTGCCTACGCTACGAATGGTCCGCACAGCGGACCCTACGCACGCACCAGATAACTCTCCAAATACGCTTCCACCGCCTCGCCGTCGGCGGGCTGGCCGCGGTAGCCGAGGTAGCCATCCGGTCGGACGACGATCGCCGTCGGCTCGTGGGCGTGGAGTTTCTCGTGCAGTTGGCCCGTGGAATCGTGCCACGTCTGGACGCCCAGTCCGGCGGGGAGCGCGAGCAAATCGCCGCTCTTCAAAATGAGATGCACGGCAAAGACCTCGGGAAACGCTCGCGTGATTTGATCGGCAATGGCCAATAGGTGCGACGCCGCGTCGGACGAAACTGGCAGCAGCAACAAATTGTGCCGGGTGCCGCGGAGCGCCTGGAAGAGCGTCGTCTGTCGGCCGTCAAGCGTGGATGTGAGCGCCGCGTCGCACATCCGGTCGCCGGCCGCGAGTCCGCCGCGGAGCGGAGGCCACTGCTGATCCGACAGCGGGCTGTGCCGATAGTGGATGGAGAGCTCGAACCATTCGTCGCGCAGGCGGTCCTGCACGAGCGGAAACGAGCCGAGGATCGGCGCGATGTGATTTCGCAGCCATTGCGCGACGGGGCTCTGCAGCGTCGCCATCGTGGTGAACCGCTCGGCGTTCTGCAGCACGCGATCGCCGACGGCGCTCCGTTCCACCGAATAACTCTGCAGCAACGGCTCGGCCTGTCCCTGCCCGCGCTGCACCAGCGCCAGCTTCCACGCCAGGTTGAACGCGTCCTGCATGCCGGTGTTCATCCCTTGTCCGCCCGCCGGGCTGTGAATGTGGGCCGCGTCCCCCGCGAGCATCGCGCGTCCCACGCGATAGTCCGAGACCTTTCGCTCGTTGATGCGGAAATAAGCCAGCCAGACGGGATGCGAAAGAATAAGTCCCGCGGGCCCGCGCTGATTCACGATCGCCTGCGCTTCCGCCAGCGTCAGTTCCGCTTTCGCGGGCTGTTCGGACGCCGGGCCGAGATCGGCGATGATGCGAAACCGCTCGCGCGTGATCGGGAACACCGCCAGCACGCCGCGCTCGCCCCAGAAAATGCTGACTTCATCTCCCACCACCGGCCCGTCGATGTGCACGTCGGCCAGCATCCAATCGCTCGGCTCGGCATGCCCGGCGAACTCCAGCCCCAGCGTGTGCCGCACCGTGCTGTGCGCCCCGTCGCAGCCGACCACCCACGGCACGTCGGCCGTTTCCTCGCGGCCGTCGGCATGCCGCAGCGTGTAATTCACTCCGCTCGGCGTCTCCTGAAACGTCACCAGTTCCACCGGCCGCTCGACGACGACGCCGTGCTGAGCGAGATGCTCCGTCAGCAGCCGCTCGGTCTCATTCTGCGGGATCATCAGCGGAAAGCCGAAGGGGCTTTCGTCGCTCGTCAGATGGAGATGGACGAGCCGCTTCCCGTTGGCGTACATGCTGCCGCCCGAGAGCTTCATCCCGGTCCGCACGAACGTCTCCGCGAGGCCGAGGTTGTCCAATAGCTCCAGCGACCGGCACCAGACGGCGAGCGCCTTCGACTTGTCGCTCGGCACCGGCGCCTTATCGATCACGCGGCACTTCAACCCCTGCCGCAGCGCGGCGGCCGCCATCGTCAACCCGACCGGCCCGGCGCCGACAATCAATACGTCAGAATTCGCAGCGGTCATCATGAACACTCCGAAAGTTTGGATTCAAAGGCGAGCGTCGCGGCGTCAGCCCGACGTGTGTTGCACAGCGTATTCATCCCGACGCGGCGCAACAACCGACGACGGCTCTCTGAAAGAGGTCGTCGATGGCCCTCGCAGTGCAAGCGATGGTTCGTTTGTTTGGGAATGACGCCGTTTCCAGACAAGGTGTTTGGGAATCGCGCCATTTTAAACAACTTGTTGCGCAACAGCGGACGGTAGGGTGAAGCGCGGCATTCCGCCACATGACACGCGATCCACAAGAGGGAGAAATTGTGGAAGTTAACACCGTTTCGGACTATTCTCGTCGACGACGGAGGTGGTCAGAAGCGATTTTCTTGGGGGATAGCGGATGAACGAAATCTATGCGCTGACGCGCCGGGAAACTTTGGCAATCGCCCTGCAGGCCGCGGGCGCCGCGGTTTTGTCGGGTTTCGCGCAAGGAGCGGACGATGCGTCGAAACGCTTGATCCCGGCTGTGCCCGGCACATTGGCGCTGGAGTGGCGGCGTCGTGAAAAAGCCGGCGACGAGTTTCGCGTGATCGAAGAGACCGTCGAGTGGAAGGCTGCCGAGACGGCGATCATCGTCTGCGACATGTGGACCGACATGGCCTGCCGGTTCGCCGCGAAGCGCGTGGCGCGCATGGCCCCGCGCATGAACGAAGTCCTGTCGCTGGCCCGCGACCACGGCGTGGCCATCATTCACGCGCCGAGCGGCGGCATGTCCTACTACGAAGACACGCCGTATCGCCAAAGAATGAAGCAGGCCCAGCCGGCCACGCCGCCCGTCCCCATTCAGCGCTGGTGCTACTTCAACGAAAAAGTGGAAGGCGTCTGGCCGATTGTCGACGACGTCAAGCGGGGAAAATCGGAGATCTCCGGCTGCGACGATCCCGAGCCGATGCCACCCGTGCCGACCGATCGACGCCAGCATCCGGCGCTCGAAATCGTGGGGTACGACGGCGTCAGCGACGACGGCCAGGAGATCTTCAATTTCCTGGAGCAGGAAGGGCGGAACAACGTCGTCCTGATGGGCGTGCACACCAACATGTGCGTGCTGGGCCGGCCCTTCGGCATCCGTCAGCAGAAGTATCTCGGCAAGAACGTCGTCCTGTGCCGCGACTTGACCGACGCCCTCTACGATCCCCGCGACGAACCGCACGTCAGCCACGCGCGCGGCCTGGAACTGGTGATCGAGCACATCGAGAAGTACTGGTGCCCCTCGATTCCGGGTAAGTGTCTCACGGAAGTCCTCGCAGGCACCGCGGGGCCGGCCGCGCCCTGAGAGAATGACAAGGCGCGAACGTGCCACTGCTTGGCGGCTCTGGGCCAAGCCGTGTGAATGGTTCCTCGGCACTGCTTCTCCGAAGACTCCGAAGTAGTGGCACAATATTACGGTCACCGCGGACCGGCCAATCAGCCGTAGAGTTCGCTCACCGGGCGGCCGCCGTCGAGGAGGAAGACGGGCCGGCCTTGCCTGTCCGGCAGCGAAAGATTGAGGTCGACGCCGAGCGCTTCGTAGATCGTCGCGCCGAGGTCTTCCGGGCTGACGGGGCGCTCGATCGGGAAGGCGGCGTCCTTGTCTGACTTGCCGAGCAACAGGCCGCCGCGCACGCCCGCGCCGGCGAGCAGCGCGGGGAAGCAATAGCTCCAATGGCCGCGGCCCCATTGCGGCGTGTCGGGCTTCGGCGTGCGGCCCATTTCGCCGACCGTGACGACGAGCGTTTCGTCGAGCAAGCCGCGATCGCCGAGATCGGCGAGCAGCGCGGCGAGGCCTTGATCCAAACCGGGGATAAGCGCTTGCTCCATGAACTTGCTGGTGCCGTGCGAGTCCCAGCCGTCGGTCCCCGCGACGCTGTCCCACGCGACGGTGACGAACCGGCAACCCGATTCCACCATCCGCCGCGCCATGAGGCACGATTGCCCGAAGAGATGCCGGCCATACTGGTCGCGCAGCGCGTCCTTTTCCTGGCGGATGTCGAGCGCGTTGCGAATGGCGTCGGACATCACGAGTTCCAGCGCCTGATCGCGCTGCGAATCGTAGGCTTGATAGCGGGCCGATTTTTCCAGCGTCTGGCGGCCTTCGTCGAACTGTTCCAACAGCGATTTGCGGCGGTCGAGACGGTCGAGCGAAACTTCGGTCGTCGGCACCAATCCTTTAATGCGGAAGTCGAGTTCCTCTTCCTTCGCGGCGTGCAGCCACAAATTGTCTTTGGGATTGAGCGCGCGAATTTCGGTCGACAGGCCGTTGTACGCCGAGCCGAGCCAGCCAGCGTACTGCCCCGTGCGATCGTACTTCGGCAACTGCAAGTGGCCGAGACGATTCGGCAGATAGATGTAATCGGGCAGCGTGCGGCGGCGTGTCGTTTCGTGGGCCGAGAGATATTCGACGACCGAACCGATCGACGGCCAATCGGTTTCGCGGGCGTTGACGTCCTGGCCGTTCTCCGCGGCCCGCGTCCACTTGTGGCCTGTCATCATGTAATGGCAAGCGTTGTGATCGTTGTGCGGATGGGTCATCGAGCGGATGACGGCGTAGCGGTCCGACATCGCGGCCAACCGCGGCATGTGCTGGCAGATCCGCAGTCCCGGCACGCGGGCGTCGATCGGCGTGAACGGCCCGCGGAGATTGCTCGGGGCCTCGGGCTTCATGTCGAACGTTTCGAGCTGGCTCGGCCCGCCGAACAGAAAGACGAAGATCACCGACTTCGCGCGGGCATTCTGAAATTGCACGCCCGCGCTCTCGGCCGCGCGCAGTTTCGCGGCGGTGAGTCCGAAGAGGCCGGCGCCGCCCACCTGCAGGATGGCACGCCGACTCAAGCCGTTACAGACCGACTGCCGATGACCGAGAATGGAGAGCATGCCGACGTCCCTTACAGAATCGAGATTTCGGACGCATCAACGGGTTGCGATATTCTACCATTCGTCGTGTTATCGTCAATAAATAACAAGCGACGGCAACGAATCGGGCGAAACGACGGGGTTCTAACTGGTTGCCGGGCCGGCAGTTGACGGCGATTCAGGGCCGCGGACATGAAATGGATTTGCACCCTGGCTTTGCTCTCGCTGTTGGCAGCGGGCTGCTCCACAACCCCACAAATCGACCCCGTCACCTGCAAACCGGTCGACCGATATCCGGCGGAATTCGATTGAGCGATTGCACTCGGAGGGACTCGAACCCCCAACCTACGGTTCCGAAGACCGTTGCTCTATCCAATTGAGCTACGAGTGCCTGATTGCAAGTCATTCTGCCACATCGACTTGCAACATATCTTTCATCGCTGATCCGAGCTCACTTTTCGTTTTACAGCGAAACTACAGTCCTGTAGGGTGCTAGAGCAACGTGTCACGGTTCTGGCGGTCGTCGCCAGTATCATAGAGACACGCAAGAGCAACGGTGTTCGGTGGGCTGATTCACCGAACACCGTCTAGCCACCTCTGCCTGCTAGAACAAAGGTGACATGATGAAACAGTCTACAGCCCTCATCGCTCCCAGCAAGTCCAAGCCCGAAAAGCCGTATCCAGATTTTCCGCTGACGAGTCACGCCAGCGGCAAGTGGTGCAAATTTATTCGTGGGCGCTGCTACTACTTCGGCACCTGGTCTGATCCGGA
>CAZDGB010000061.1:0-2828 GCA_964504645.1 uncultured Planctomycetaceae bacterium
CCGTCGGTCCGACCGAGTCGCCGGCATTGTCGCCAGTGCAGTCGGCGATCACGCCGGGGTTGCGGGGATCGTCTTCCTTCACATTGAAGACGATCTTCATCAGGTCAGAGCCGATGTCGGCGATCTTCGTGAAGATACCGCCCGCGATGCGCAGGGCCGACGCCCCGAGCGATTCGCCGATCGCGAAACCGAGGAAACAGAAGCCGACGATTTCCCGCGGCACAAACAGCAAGATGATGACCATCATCACCAGTTCGAGCGAAATCAGGAACAAGCCGATGGACATGCCGGCCCGCAGCGGGATATTCACCACGTCCCACGGCTCGCCGCGGAGCGAGGCGAACGCCGTGCGGCAGTTGGCGTAGGTGTTCACACGGATGCCGTAGAACGCCACCCAGTACGACCCGCCCATGCCGACGATGGCGAACAGCAGCACCAAGCCGAGCGTTTCAATGTCGCTCATGTGCTTGACCGCTGTTGCGGCGTGCTCCGCGGCCTCGCCTTCCGTGTGGGTCGGGCCGAGCAGGTAATAACTGATCGCAATGCTGATCAGGACGAACAGCATCAACAGGAACTTGCCCTGCTGGAACAGGTAGGTCTTGCAGGTCTGATAGATGATCTCGGCGACATTGAGCATCGACTTGTGGGCCGGCAGCGCCTTGATCTGGCTCCGCAGATAGAGGCTGATGCCGAGCGTGCCCAGAATCACGAACGAGCCGTAGAACAACAGGCTGCCGGCGCTGATTTCGTTGCCGAGGATCGTGAACGAGCCGTGTTTCGTCAGGTCGGGGATGGCGAGATCGGCTTCACCGGCCAAGAGCGGCGGGGCGGACCACAACCACAAAACACCACAGAGAATGAGCGCTTTCTGCAGATTCATGAATGTTCCAGGGACTGAGGGGGAATTGATTGAACCGGAATTCTCGGTGTGAAACTCTCCGCGGTGCACGTGGCGCAAGGTCGACTCGGAGGTTGATGCCCTACAACTTGCCGGATAGCCACGAGAGATCGGCACGTGTGTTTTTTGGCATCAATGTGCGAAAAAACATATCCCCCCCCGCGCGCAGGGTCAACGATGCGGCGGGGAAAAATGGGGTTTTCTCGGCGGAGAGAAATGATGACTTTCACCGAGCGGGGGGCGTGAGCCCCCTGAAACCGCGCTCATTTCTTGCACGCGAACTTGAGACAAGAGTCGCGTCGACACAGGGGGCTTACGCCCCCCGCTCGGAAAGCCTCAAATGCTCGCTCACACCGCCCGCGTGATGCCCGGCATCGCGATCGGGTAGCTGCCGTCTTCCTTCGGCTTCACGGGGGCTTCGGCGTCCCAGGCGAACGTCTTCGGCATCAGGTTCAATTCCGAGTTCAACGCCTCGTCCCACTCGATGACCTGGCCCGAATACGTCGCCATACGGCCCATGATCGCCGTCAGCGTGCTGTAGGCTCCGTTATCGCCCTCGTTGTAGTCCGTGCCGTTGCGGATCGCCGCAAAGAGGTCGTCGTGCTCGACCTGGTACGGGTCGGGGTTGGGACCGCGAAACTTCCAGGCGTCCCCGCCGACAATCTGCAACGTGCCGTCGACTTGGCCGGCCCCTTTGGTGCCATGCACCCACTCGCTGACGCTGTTCCAGCAATTCGGGATGTGCCGGCACTGGCTGAAGACCCGCACGCCCTTGTCGTATTCGTACTCGACGGCGTGATGGTCGTAAATCTCGCCGTACCGCTTATCGGTGCGGAACTGCCGGCCCCCCATGCCGTGGCACCGGAGCGGATGGCCGCCGATCACCCAGTTGCAAACGTCGAGGTTATGGATGTGCTGCTCGACGATGTGGTCGCCGGAGAGCCAGTTGTAGTAGTACCAGTTCCGCATCTGGTACTCCATTTCGCTTTTGGCGTTCTCACGGGAGAGGGGCGGCTCCCACACGCCTCCGCCGTTCCAGTAGGCCCGCATGGCGACGACGTCGCCGATCACCCCGCTGTGGATTCTGCCAATCGTTTCGAGGTAGCTCGCCTGATGATGCCGCTGCAAACCGACGCCGACTTTCAGCTTCTTCTCTTTGGCGATCTTGTTCGCCGCGAGGACTTGCCGCACGCCCGGCCCGTCGACGGCGACCGGCTTTTCCATGAAGACGTGTTTGCCGGCGTTCACGGCCGCTTCGAAGTGAATCGGCCGGAAACCGGGCGGCGTCGTCAGAATCACCAGGTCGACGCCGCTGGAGAGCAGCTTCTCATACGCGTCGAAGCCGATGAACATGTGATCGGAATCGACGGCGACGCGGTCCTGCTTGTCCGACGGCAACGATTTCTTGACCGATTCGATCGCATCCTTCGCCCGGTCTTCGAAGGCGTCGGCGACCGCGACCAGCTTCACCCGGCCCGACGTCGAACACGCCTGCTTCGCCGCCCCCGTCCCGCGTCCGCCGCAGCCGACGAGTCCGACCTTCACCGTATCATCGACGCCCGAATGGACGACGCTGTTCAAACTGAGCGTCGCCGCCCCGGCGGAGAGCGCCGCGAACGTGGAAGATTTCAGAAAGTCGCGGCGCGAATTGTTGGGCTGTTCCATGGATGGGTTTCCTCGGGGTGGCGGTCAAACTGGATTTGGCTTTGTCCCCTCGCCCCCGTGGGGGAGAGGGTTAGGGAGAGGGGGACGATGGATCACGGACTTTCTTACGTCAAAAATCTCTCCGCAAGACAAACGAATCTCAACTCGTAAAGCAAAGCGTGTGGGAGCGTTGGCCCCCCCCACCCAAACCACAACCCCCCCGGGGGGGGGGGGGGGGCCCGAGGGAAAAAACCCCCGGAAAAAGGGGCCGCCAAAAGTCTACAGG
>CAZDGB010000061.1:2838-26098 GCA_964504645.1 uncultured Planctomycetaceae bacterium
GTGTGGGAGCGTTCGCCCCCTCTCCCTAACCCTCTCCCCCCGGGGCGGGGGCGAGGGGACAGGAGGAATAACCGCTCTGCTATCGGTTCCGTCCAATCTTCTCCTTGATGTCGCTCGGCACGATGGCGTTGTAGTGCTTCGCTTCGCGTTCTTCCGGCGGCGGGACCTTCAGCGGCCGCACCAGACGGAAGCCGACCCAGCGGGCGTCGGTGAAGTACCACGCGCTTTGCGGCAACTGCGGGTCCTGCTGCTTCCAGTCTTCATTCGAAAAGATGCGGGCCGCGCTGCGGCAATCCGGGGCGTCGCTGTCCCAACCACCGCCGCGCACGATCCGCGGATGCTCGGTATCCGGAATGCAGACCGGGTTCACAACGTCGCCTTGCGCCGCCGTCTTCGCATAGAAATCGGCCTCGTACTTGTCGATCACCCATTCGCCGACGTTGCCGTGCATGTCGTACAGGCCCCACGGATTCGGCTTCTTCTTGCCGACTTTCTGATACTTCTCGTTGGCGTTGTCGAAGTACCACGCGTAATCGCCGAGTTCGCCTGGATCGTCGCCGAAGGAATACGCCGTCGTCGTGCCGGCGCGGCAGGCGTACTCCCACTCGGCCTCCGTTGGCAAACGGTAGTAGTGCCCCGTCTTCGCCGAGAGCCATTCGCAGTACCGCTTCGCCGCGTGCTGCGTCATGGAGATCGCCGGGTAACCGCCGCGGCGGCCCATTTCGAAATCCATCGGCGTGTACGGCTTCGTCGGCCGCGTGATAATGTCCGCCGCCTTGTCCAATTCGGTCGGCTCGAGCATCTTGAATTCGCGAATCTTGATGTCGAGATCGAACGACCAGATGTCGTATTCGTCCCAGGTGACTTCGAACTTCCCCATCCAGAATGGCTCGATCTGCACCTTGTGCTGCGGGCCTTCGTCGGCCCGGCGGCCTTCTTCAGTATCCGGGCTCCCCATGACGAATTCGCCGCCGCGAATCGGCACCATGTGGAACTTTACTTCGGTATTGCGGATCGGCTGGACGTACGCCTTCATCTCCGCTTCGGATTTCGCCTCGGCGTCCGGATTCTCCTCCGCCGCGAACGATGCATGACACCACCAGCCCGCGGCGCAAGCAAGGGCGATTTTCACCACGCGCCGATTCGCGAAATCTGCTAAATTCATCTTCAAAGGAGATTCCTATGCCGTCTTCTTGTGGCCCTTGCTTGCGCCGCGGGCTGGTGTTGCTGTTGCTCTGTTCGACCACCTTCGCCGACGACGCGTTGCGGCTCTACGAATTCCGCGAGACGCATCTCGGCGTGCCGGTCGATCTGCGAGTATACGCGAGCGATCAACCCTCCGCAAACGCCGCCAGCCGGGCCGCTTACGACCGCATCGACGAATTAAACGCGATCTTTTCCGATTATGACGGCGAAACGGAAGCCATGCGGCTCTGCCAGTCCGCCGGTCCGACGAACGTCAGCCCCGAGCTCTTCTTTCTGCTCGAAAAGTCGATCGCGATCTCCGAGCAAACCGGCGGCGCGTTCGACGTCACAATCTCGCCGCTCATCAAACAGTGGCGCCGCGCCCGCCGCCTGAAACAGTTGCCGACCGCCGAGCAGATCGCCGCCGCGAAGAAACTCATCGGCTATCACCATCTGAAACTGAACGCCGCCGACCGGACCGTGGAGATTCTGCTGCCCGGCCTGCAACTCGATTTCGGCGGCATCGCGAAGGGCTACTTTGCCGAGGAAACGTACAACGTCCTCGCAGCCCACGGCTGCCCGTGCAGCCTCGTCGGCATCGCGGGCGACATTTTCGCCGGGGACCCGCCCCCCGACGAACCGCAAGGCTGGAAAATCGGCATCGCCCCCCTCGACCAGCCCGACGGTCCACCGAGCCGCTACGTCGCCCTGAAGCGCCAATGCATCTCCACCTCCGGCGACGCCTTCCAATACGTCGAGATCGACGGCGTCCGCTACTCGCACATCGTCCACCCCCACACCGGCCTCGGCCTGACCGAACGCAGCAGCGTCACCGTCATCGCCCCCCACGGCTGGCTCGCCGACGGCTACGCGACGGCGGTGTGCCTCGTCGGGGCGGAACAGGGGATGAAGCTGATCGGCGAACTTGAGGATGCGGACGTGTTGATTGTGGTGCGGGATAAGAATGAGGAGTTGCGGGAGGTTGAGTCGCCAATGTTTCGCGAAAGATTGTGGAAGTAGGGTCCGCTGTGCGGACCATGGATGGTGTTGAGAATCAGATCCGCAAAGCGGATCCTATGTTGCTCGACCGAAAAAGTGCGACAATTGACTGCAGTTCGGCGTCGAATACCTGCTGGCGGAGTAATACCACGAGCGAACAAGAATCAGAAGTCGGAACCGTAGTCGAATGGCTCAAGCCGTTTACGTTTAAGGTACGTCTGGCAACGGATGAGGTTATCCTCTGCGGACTTGTGCGATCGTACTTCGGTCGGATGTTGCCACAGCAGGCCTTTAGGCAATTGAAGAAGGACGGTCCTCACATCGGCGATGAAGTCTCCGTCCAAGTTTCCGACAATAATCAAGGCGGCATGCGTCACGGCGTAATCCTCCGCAGCCGCTAGTCCACCGCCGGGTGCCCGGGTCTGGAGGCTTTGCGAAAGGCCCGGAACACATGGGGCTAGCGTATCTGGTTTTCGTGCGCATCGGATCGCAGTGGGAGAAAGTCCGAAGGCCAGGTACACTGGAACGTGTAATCGCCCAAATTGGAGATGCAACTCATGACTCAAACTCTCGACGCCACATTCGATGGCAAAGTCTTCCGCCCTGAGCAAGCTGTTGAATTGCAGCCGGACACTCGCGTGCAGTTGATCGTCACGGTGAAATCGCCGGCCGAGTCGAAGCCCAAGTCGTTCCTGCAAACGGCCCGCTCACTGCAACTGCCCGGACCTGTGGACTGGTCGTCGCGACTGGACGATTATCTCTACGGCGGAGCCACGCCGCGCTCTGCTTCGTGAACCATGAGTCATCATTCGATGACAACAGATCCCTCTGAACTTTCCATCCAGCCTCTCGGCCTGCTTCCCCCGGCACTCGTCCTCCCCGACGAGCGAGCCGCTGCGATCTGGGCACAAGTCGCCGACGCCGTCGTTCGCCACGGCTTCGCCGTGACGGTCCGCGAATTGGGGATCGTCGAACTCACGACCCGCGATGGCGTTCCGTCGGCGCGGTTGCCGAAGACGGGGAGTTTCGACGGGTTGGAGATCGCCGTCAGCCCGGAGCTGACGCTCTCCGAAAAAATCTTCACGCTGCTGCATCTCTTCGGGCATTCGGTGCAGTGCTGCTCGTCGTCGGAGGCCGGGATCGTCGACGATTTCTTCCGCACGCCGCGCGGCAGCGACGACAAGCTGCGCGTCTTGGCGAATTACGAGTTCCGCGCGTCCCAGTTCGGACTGTGGCTGCTGCACGACCTCGGCGTCCGCGACCTCGACGAATGGTTTGCGACGTTCGTCCACACCGACCACCGGATGGTTGCCGAGACGTATCTTCACGGGCACGCGCCGCCGATTTCTGAGTGCCTGGTGACCGATGGCCCGCGCATCGAACCGGCGCCGGTCCCCGCCGATCTGACGCCGCAACTCATCAGCCGCGTCTCGGCGGCGTATTGACGCGGAACGATACCGGCTTCCGACCAGAAACCCGGTTCTGCTTTGATAACCGGGTTTCGCTTTCTCGTCCTGATGTGATGAGGATCAAAGCGAATCCCGGTTACGCAGAGCCGGAACCGGGATTCAGAACGTGCAGTGACGGCCCTTTCGCTATAATAGATTCACACACTTGCTCACGCCCGCACGGAGCCATCCGATGACCGCCGAGGAAATTCAGCAGACGCTCGCGGCGCTGCATGTCGAGTTGTCGCACGTCAGTGAAGTCGACGACGCCACTCGCCAGCGGCTCGAAGACGTCAACGCCGACATCGACCGCATCCTCGCCGCCAAGGGCCGGTCGGAGGAACCGGCCGCGCCGATCGCCGAGAATCTTCAGGACCTCGTCGCGCAGTTCGGCGCCCAGCATCCCAAACTGACGGCGACCGTCCAGCAACTCGTCGACCGCCTCTCCGAAATCGGCATCTGACTTCTCGAACGATTGTTGATCGCCGCGGTAGACCATCGATCACATTGCGGCGGCATAGACCGCCATTTGACCAACTGATTGCACAATTGCCGCGGTATGCTGCTTGCGGAGATGTCCCCCATCCCCTTTCCCCAAGGAGTGCATGATGGACCCGCAGAATGATCCCAATCGCCGCGAATTCTTGCAGAAGACCGCCGTCGGACTCACCGCGGTCACCATCGCCGCCCGGTTGCACGGCCAAACCGACGATCCCTCCGGCATCCCGCGCCGGCAGTTCGGCCGCACGAAGGAAAAGGTGAGCATCCTCTGCCTCGGCGGCCACGCGAGCACGAATCCGCAAGAGCTGGAGGAAAAAGAGAGCGTAAAACTGATTCAACGGGCCGTCGACGAAGGGATCACGTTCCTCGACAACTGCTGGGATTACCACGACGGCGTCGCCGAGGAACGGATGGGATTGGCCCTCGCCGAGGGAGGCCGCCGCGACAAGTCGTTCCTCATGACGAAAGTCTGCGGCCGCACGGCGAAGGAGGCGCAATCGAACCTCGAAGACAGCTTGCGCCGTTTGCGAACCGACCGCATCGACCTGTGGCAGTTTCACGAAATCGTCTACGACAACGATCCCGATTGGGTCTTTGCTGACGACGGGGCCGTGCGCGTCGCCGAGCGCGCCCTGAAAGAGGGGAAAGTCCGCTACGTCGGCTTCACGGGCCACAAGGACCCGAGCATCCACTTGAAGATGCTCGGCATGCCGTTCGAGTGGGCCAGCGTGCTGATGCCGCTGAACGTAATGGACGTCCACTTCCGCAGCTTCCAGAAGTTGGTCCTGCCCGAACTGCTGCGGCGGGAGATCGCGCCGCTCGGCATGAAAAGCCTCGGCGGCAACGGCTCGATCGTCACGGAAGCGAAAATCTCCCCGCAGGACGCCATCCGCTACGTTCTCTCGCTGCCGATCGCCAGCCTCGTCAGCGGCATCGATTCCGAAAAAGTCCTCGATCAGAACCTGGCTATCGTCCGCAACTTCAAACCGATGACCGACGCCGAAAAACAGAAACTCGAAGCGAAGACCAAAGACCTGGCGTCGGACGGCCGCTACGAACTCTTCAAAACATCGAAAGCCTTCGACGGCCCGGTCCACCGCAAGCAGCACGGTTTCGCCACCGACGGCGCTCCGTAGTTGCGTTGGATTGTTTTCCCTTCTCCCCTGGAGGGAGAAGGTGGCCGAAGGCCGGATGAGGGGGAGTTCACCGACGCGGTATTGAGAAAACCCGCAGCGCAAGCGAGGGATGCATCGCACATCAGTCGCGTGGCGCACATCCCTCGCTTGCGCTTCGGGCTTTCTCAGAATTCACGTCGATGACATCCCCCTCACCCCCAGCCCCTCTCCCGCCAGGGGAGAGGGGTGAAAGACGCGAAACTTTCCCGCTACGCGCGGGGTTATACTATTTCAACAATGTGAAAACCCTCTGGGTGGCACGCCCTGAGTCTTCGAAGGGCGTGGTTATTCCGGCAGCCACGCCCTTCGAAGACTCAGGGCGCGCCACCCGAGCCACTGTTTCCGGAGCAAGGCCATGTCGGCGATCCGCGCGTTGTTGACCGTCTTCGCGTTGAGCGTGATCTGCCATACCGCCCGCGCAGCGGAAAAACCCGCCGTCCAATTCCTCGATGCCGACGGCGTTAAGATCGCCTACTTCGTGCAAGGCGAAGGCGAGCCGGTGATTCTGCTCCACGGCTGGCTCGCGTCCGCCGGGTTGAACTGGACGCTGCCGGGCATCAGCGGGAAGCTCGCCGAGGATTTTCAGGTCGTCGCGCTCGACGTCCGCGGTCACGGCCAGTCCGACAAGCCGAAAACCGAAGACGCCTACGGGCCGGAACTCGTCGAGGACGTCGTCCGCCTGATGGATCATCTCAAGATCGAAAAAGCCCACATCGTCGGCTACTCGATGGGGGGCATCATCGCGGCGAATTTCATCGTTAAGCATCCCGAGCGTGTCCTCTCCGGCACGCTCGGCGGCATGGGCTGGCTGAAGCAAGTCGACGCCGCCCAGTGGGGGTTCGCTCAAATCGGCCAGAGCCATCCCGATGCGCACTCCGTGCTGATCTGCGGCCGCAGCCTGTCGAAACTCGCCCTCACGGAAGACGAACTGAAGTCGATCCAGCTCCCGATGACGGTCCTCATCGGCGACAACGACAACCTCATCAAGCGGCTCTACGTCACGGACAAGCTCGCCAAAATCCGGCCCGATTGGCCTCTCGTCGAGATCAAGAACGCCAATCACCTCACCTGCATCATCCGCCCGCAGTTCCGCGACGAAATCGTTGCGTGGTTGAAGCAGAACGCGGCCGAGTAAACGGCGAACGTCGCTTTCTACCGTTTGGTCGCAAGTTACCAAACCTGCGGGCTGTATCGCCTGGAACGATTTCGCAGACGGCGCGAATCAGGTCCGCCGGCATCCCTGCTGCGAACGCGAAAAATCGTTGACATTTACCGCCCATCCCTCGCACGATTCCTATTCGCCAAATTCATTATCGTCAGCAAACCGCCTTTGATCCCGGTTTGCCGCAGATTGATGGCAATTGGAAAACCTGGATTTGGCCAACCGTCCGAACCGTGCCATTTTCCTCCGAGGGGTCGCTCGCCGTGTGGAACTCGTCTCGATCCGATCTGCGTCCGCGGGGCGCTCGCCCGACCAGCAGCATTGCGGCTCACGTGCAATTGCTCGAATCCCGCGTGCTCCTCACCGCGCCGACGCTGGCCAACGGCAGCACGCTGAACTACACCGAGAATCAGGCCGCGACGGCGATCAACACGGCGATCACCGTCAACGATACCGATAGCGCGACGCTCCCTTCGGCCACCGTCAGCATCACGAACAACTTCGCCGCCGGCCAGGACGTGCTCGGTTTCGTGAACGACGGCGCCACCATGGGGAACATCGCCGGCAGTTACGTGGGCAACACGCTGACGCTCACGTCGGCCGGCGGCACGGCGACCTTGACGCAATGGCAGGCGGCCTTGCGGGCGGTCACGTACAGCAATTCGAGCGAGAATCCCAGCACGTCGGCCCGCACCGTCAGTTACGTCGTCAACGACGGGACGGACAATTCCAATACCGTCACCAGCACCGTGAACGTCGCCGCCGTCAACGACGCGCCGACGGCCAACATCACGCCGGTCAGTTACACGACGAACGAAAAAGTTACGTTGACGCTCCACGGCACCGGGCTTTCGATCTCCGATCCCGATGCCGGCACTTCTCCGGTGAAAGCGACCGTCTCCGTGAAGAACGGCGTTCTCAACGCGGCCGCCGGCACAACGGGTGTGACCGTATCCGGCTCGGGCACCGCCACTGTGACGCTCGACGGCACGCTGGCTCAGATCAACAACTTTTTGGCCGGGAATCTGAGCGCCACGCTGACCTACACCGCGAGCACCGATCCGCCGGCGATCGTCCCGTTGACGCTCACCGTCGATGATTTGGGCAACACCGGGACCGGAGGCCCGTTGACGAGTGCGGACGTGGCGAACATCAACGTCACCCCCGTCAACGACCCGCCGACGCTCACGGCGAACGCCGCCGGGTTCAACTTCACCGAAGCCGCCGGATTGGGCACGCAAGCCGCGCCGGTGGCGGTCTTCACGAACGCCAATGCCGGGACCGTCGAAGCGGGGCAGACGATCATCGCACTCGAATTCACCGTCAGCGGATTGCTCGACGGCGTGAAGGAATCGATCGTCGTCGACGGCACCACCATCACGCTCGGCGGGAACAGCGCCGGCACCACGGCGACCAACGGCATGTCGTACACCGTCACCGTCGCCGCGGGGACGGCGACCATCAGCCTTACCAAGGCCGCGGGAGTCAGCACCACCGCCATCAACACGCTGGTCAACGGCATCACCTACCAGAACACCAACGCCGACAACCCCAGCGCGGGCAACCGTGTGTTCAAGCTCACGAAGATCCAGGACAACGGCGGCGGCGCGCCCGGCGATACGGGCACGCTGAATGTCACGTCGACGGTGCAAGTCATCCCCGTGAATGATCCGCCGACGCTGACCGCGACCGCTTACGGACAGAACTTCACCGAAGCCGCTGGCCTCGGCACGCAAGCGCCGCCGGTGAAAGTCTACAAAGACGCTAGCACCGGTACGGTCGAAGCCGGACAGACCATCATCGGACTCAAGTTCACCGTCAGCGGATTGCTCGACGGCGCGAATGAATCGCTCGTCGTCGACGGCACCACGATCACGCTTGGCGGGAACAGCGCCGGCACCACCGCGACCAATGGCATGGCCTACACCGTCACCATCGCCGCGGGCACGGCGACCATCAGCCTCACCAAGGCCGCCGGCGTCAGCACCGCGAACATCAACACGCTGGTCAACGGCATCTCCTACCAGAACACCAATGCCGACAATCCCAGCGCGGGAGCCCGCACATTCATTCTCACCCAGATTCAGGACAGCGGCGGCGCGCCCGGCGACACCACGCCGCTCGCGATCTCCTCGACCATCACCGTCTCCGCCATCAACGACGCCCCGACCGCCACGATCACGCCGATTTCGTATGACGCCGCGAAAGGTGTCGCCTTGACGCTGCACGGCACGGGCCTGTCGATCGCCGACCCCGACGCCGGCAACGCGAACGTGCAGACCGTGCTCAAGGTTTCCAGCGGCATCCTCAATGCAACGGCCGGCGCGACCGGCGTAACGATCTCCGGCTCTGGCACCGCCACGCTGACCCTCTCCGGCACCGTCGCCCAGATCAACAATCTGCTCGCCGGGAACTCTGGCGCGACGCTGACCTACACTGCCTCGACCGATCTCCCCAAAACCGTGACGTTGACGCTCACCGCCAAAGACCTGGGCAACACCGGCACCGGCGGCCCGCTGACCGGCGCGGATATCGCCACGATCAACGTCGTCCCCGTAAATCACGCGCCCGTCGTGACCGTCGGCACCGCGCTGCTGAAGCCGATCTCCGCCAACACCGTCAGCCCGCCGGGAGCGACCGTCGCCTCGTTGTTCAGCAAACAGTTCTCGGACTCGGCCGATCAGATCAAAGGCGTCTCCAGCGCCAACACGTTCGCCGGCATCGCCATCAGCAGCTACACGGTCGATCCCAGCCGCGGGAACTGGCAATACTCGACCGACAACGGCGGCACCTGGACGACGCTCCCCACCGCCACGGTTTCCGCCGCGATCACGCTGAACGCCACCGATCTGTTGCGGTTCGTCCCCAAGACCAACTACTACGGCCCCGCGACGCCCCTCAGCGCCAACCTGATCGAAAGCGGCCAGACCATCACCAGTGGCGCGGCGATCAACCTCAACAATGCGACCGGCGGCTCGACGCACATCTCCTCGGCCACCGTCACGTTGAATCACACGATCCTGCCGTCGTCGCAGACCGTCTCCCAGGCCGCCAAAGTCGTGATCGTGACCAGCCTCGTAAACCGCCTCACCACCATCGTCGCCCGCGGCCGATTGCTGCTCGGCCTGTAGCGCCGCCATTTCCGGTCCCCGCGTCGCCGTGGGCAATGGTCTCTACACAATTCAGAAAACTGACTCTCGCCAGTCGCCTCGGGCAGAGTGGCCGATTCGGCCGGTTGCCTCGGCCTGAAAGGCCGATTCGACCAGCCCAGGCCGAAGGCCTGGGAACAGGTTCGGAACGATGCGGCGGCCCTGAAAGGGCCGTTCGATGCGCGTAGGAATGAACGACCCTTTCAGGGTCGAAATCATCCATCAAACGAACCCAGGGCTTCGCCCTGGTCTGCTGGAGCGAGCCTTTCAGGCTCGAAACTGCATTCTGCCGGGGGCGAGGGGACAAAGCCTCTAACGCCTCACGCCGAGGCCAGATTCAACTCCAACAGCTTCGCCAGCAGTTCGTCGTCCGACAGCGCCGGCTCCCACCTATACGCGGCGAACACGGCGGCGTCGAGCTTCCGATGCGCCTGATCGAGCCACGTCGGCCGCTGGTTGTAAAGATTCGTCAGCGTCCGCTGCTTAAGTTCTCGCGCCGCCTCCGCATCCTTGGCCACCAGCCGCGGATAGCGCACGGTCCCGATCTCCGTTTTAGCCCCCGGCGAGCCGCCGGGGGCAATTTCCTTCACCGTCGCCCGATCGATATACCGCTCCCACGGCCCGCCGACGGTCCCGGGAAATTCGAGGACTTCGGTACGCACCAGTTCGGGCGGATTGAGCCAGTTGTTGCGGAGGGTGTCGAGGTCTTTCGCGGCGGCGGCGATGGTGGCGCGCTGGGCTTCCGTCGGTTGCGGGAAGGGGAAAGTTTCGAAGCAGGTGGTGGGGGTGTAACGCGGCCGTGTTTCAAGTCGCGTGCCCAACTTCAACGCCCAGACTTCATGGATTCGCGAATGAAGAACACCGAAGAAGTAGTCGTCGGAGCGAGCAAAAACGATCGTTGCTGAATCCGGAAGCGTGGGACACGTGAACCATGCAAAGAGCCTGTGTTTGGAGACTCTCGTTGTCGCTAAGTAGCGATCTACTCTCGTGAACGATTCTCGCATGCCAGAGCGTGCTTCGACATGAATCCACCAACGCGTCCTGTATGTCTCCCTGTTGTTATTCTGACGTTCTGGAAATACGTTTTTTCTGACGTATTCAAATGGAGTTTCATACCAAGCTGATTCCACTTCCGATCGATCTACACCAAAGTCAATGATCCACATCTCGCGGGATCTACTTGTGATATCCATGCCATTGATCCACGGAGTCAAAATATCGCTGTTAGGCCGGCCGTGTGGATTCGGCATTCGTAACATAGCTTCAGCTTGCTCGAACGAAATATCAAACGCTCCGCCTTTCGTATCACCCATAAATCCGATGCCGAGATTTTCATTGATCTCTTGGCATTGAGTAATGTCGGCTGTGGATGTGAGATTGGAATTGATCTGAATAACGGTCTTGCCATCGAGGATTCTTGTTTTTTCGTTGCCTCGGTCAAACCCAACCATCGAAACATGGACGTTGGCACCATCGAGCACCCAATCGCGGTCTGATTCGGCGAAAAAGATATCGCCACTTTCTTTAATTCGCTTCAAAGATTCGCGGTTGGCACCACCGCGAATTCCTTGAGTTGCGAGCAGACCCGCACGAATTGTGTGTGTGTGTGTGTGTGTGTGTGTGTGATGCAGCCACGAGCCTTCTCGAACCAATAGCAGCATAAGTCGGCTTCCGGCTTGACTCGATCTTGCCACACCGCAAACAGCGAGTTCACATACTCATCGCCAAGATTGGTTCGCAGCAGCTTGCCACCCAAGAACGGCGGATTGCCCACGATGAACTCCGCCGCGGGCCATTCCGGCTCCAGCGGCGCGTCCGGGTTCGTCAGATCGAGAATCGCATCCTGGCAACGGATCGATTCAATCGGCTCCAGCACTGGGTTGCTCGGCGGCGAAAAGCCGTTGTCGCGCATCCATTGCAGATAGCCGATCCAGATCGCCACCTGCGCCAGTTCCGCCGCGTACGGGTTGATCTCCAGCCCAGCAAGCTGCGTCGGCAGGACTTTCGGCAGCATCGACAGGCCGCGCTTCGCCGCGTAAGCGATGAACTTCCTTCTCCAGCCCCAGCAGCATCTGCAGCGCGACGTAGAGAAAGTTTCCCGAGCCACACGCCGGATCGAGGACCGTGACGTGGGCCAGCCGTTCGTCGAAATCGAGGAGCGCGCGGTCGAACAGGGCGCGGGGCGATTTTTTCTTCGTCGTTTTCTTTGCCGCCTTACCGCGCGCCGCCGCGATCACTTCTTCATAGAGTGTGTCGCATTTCTCGCGGACGGCGTCCCATTCCTGCTTCAGTGGCGCGAGCATCACCGGGTTGAGGAGCGTTTCGATGTCCGCGCGGCTCGTGTAGTGCGCGCCGATCTGCGAGCGCTTGTTCGGATCGAGAATCCGCTCGAACAGCGTGCCGAAAATCGACGGATCGATGCTGCCCCAATCGAACGCCGACACCCCGACGAGAATGCCGATTTCCTTCGCCGTCAGTTCGAGGACCTGCTCGTCGGCGAACAACCCGCCGTTGAAGTAGAGAATCTCGTCGGCCCCGAACAGGCCGCCCGTCGACATCGCGGCAAAGAGCGTCTTGAGCGTGGGCTGCAGTTTCGCCGGGTCCTTCTTTGCGGCGACGAGAATGCGGCTGAACAACCCGGCCGGCAAGAGTTCGATGTCTTCCGCGAACAGGCAGAAGATGAGCTTCATCAGAAAATGGCCCGCATCCTGCGCGGGGATGCCGCGCACGCGCAATCCGTCGGCGAGCTGGCCGAACTGTTCGGCGGCCTGCTCCGTGATCGCCTGCGACGATTGTCCCGGCTTGAGAGCGTCCGGGTTAGTGAAGACTTTACGGAGGACATCGAGATTGGCCGGTTCCGCCAGGCCGTCGAGATCGAAGCTGAAAACGCGCTTCGCCGTCCCGGTGAAGTTCGTGTGAACCTCGAAGCGGTCCAGGTCGCACACGACGAGCAGCGGCGGGTTTTCGAGGTCTTCGCGGTAGCGGAGCAGTTGCTGATAGGCGGCCTTCAGGTCCTTGCGCTTCCCTTTGTATTCCCAGCCGAACTTGCCCCGCATCCAGACGTCGGCGAAGCCTTGGCCGTCGGTGCTGGTGCGGACGCCTTTCTCGAAGGTGTACCACGCCCCGTCCGGGTCGGCTTCCGCCGGCTTCGGCTGGCCGAGGAGTTCGCACAGGTCGAGAAAATGCTGCTGGCACGCCGACCGCTCGCTGAGCTGCGCGGCCTGCCACTTGGCGAGGAACTGCTGCGGAGTCATGCGCTGTGGGGGATTGAGATGAGGAAGGAATTGAAAGGAGAGTAGGCGACGAGGCGGTGTGAATCAAGGATTTGACCGCAGGGAGAACTTCCTCAGCCCCGCCGGGGCAGGTCATTCGTTGGGATCGCTTTCCACGGGTTGCGCTCGTCCGCCCCGTTTCGGGGCTCAAATCATTTTTTCTGTTTGGACGCCTCCGCGCAAGTCCTTTCCGTGACCCTTCTCAAACAACTTGTCGCGCAACATCGACGGGATTCAGGGACGCGGAGTTTCGCCGATTTTTCGGCGAACCAAGTCGACCCAAATTTTGAGACATTCCCACTTTGACAAAACTTTCCCCAGGTTGCCGAGGCAACCAGACAGAGAGCGTTTTCGGGGAAATTCGCAGCACCGACCGCCACGCAGCCGCCATCCAGCGGCCAGCGGCAGCCATTCAGCAGCCACCGAGCCGCCAAAAAGCGACACGCAACCACCACACGAGTCAGGCTCTGTTTGCAAACGGTTTGCCGCGCAACGCCGCCTGTCAGGTTAGGGGACGATCGATTGTCCTCTCGCTCTTTGACAACCCGGAAGGTTTTTTTTCGCGGCCTCTCAATAGTCGGCGATGGAGCCGTCTTTCAGCTTCGCGCCGGGCCATTTGTAGGTCTGCGGTTTCGCGGACTCCTCGATCAGCTTCGCTTCGTCGACTTCCACGCCGAGGCCCGGGCCGGGCGGCAGGCCGATGTAGCCGTCTTTATCGAGTTCGAATTCCATCCGCGTGAGGTTGCCGACGAAGCCGGCGTTCTGCGGGTAGAACTCGTGGATCAGAAAGAGCGGGATCGAGGAGACGACGTGCAGGCTCGCGGCGATGCCGAGGAACGTCGCGGTGCAGTGCGGAGCGATCGGCACGTGATAGGCCTCGGCGACGGTGGCGATCTTCCGCTGCGACGTGATGCCGCCCGTGTGGTTGCAATCGGGCTGCAGGATGTCGATGCAGCGCTCGTGGAGGTAGGGGATCACTTCCCAGATCGTGCGGTCGCGCTCGCCGGTCGCGAGAGGGATATGGATCTGCTCCTTCAAGCGCTTGAAGACTTCGATGTTGCCGGGCACGGCGGGCTCTTCGATGAAGAGGACGTCGTACGGCTTGAGTGCGGCGGCGAGTTGGATCAGCGTCGCGGGCGGGACGGCGCTGTGGGCGTCGAACATCACCGCGCCGTCGGGACCGACTTTCTCCCGCGCGGCTTTGATCGCGTTCACCATCCGCTCGATGTCGGCCGGCGTGCCGGAATGCTCGTAGATGCCGTGCGGCGGAACCTTCAAAGCCTTGTCGGTGTGATACACGCGAATCTTGTCGCGGGTCGGTCCGCCGAGAAGGCGATAGACCGGCACGTTCCACAGCTTGCCGGCGATGTCCCACAGCGCGATGTCGAAGGCCGCGAGCGTGTGCACGAGGAACGCGCCGCCGCGGATGTCGCGATGGGCGCGGTAGATCTTCTGCCACAGGTATTCGATGCGGGTGGGGTTCTCGCCATCGATGAGTTCGAAGAGCGATTGAGCCAGCACGCGGGAGACGCGGGGATCGACTCCCTTGATGTCGCCCCAGCCGACGAGGCCGTGATTGGTTTCGAGCTTGAGATAGACGACCGGCCCGACCCAATACGTCTTCATCCCGGTGAGGCGGAGGGAAGACGCCTTGTCCTCGACCTGCGTGCCGGGCTTGTTCTCTTGGGCGACGGCGGCATCGAGAAACGCGAGGCCTGCGGCCGCTCCGCACGACTGAATGAGTTGGCGGCGCGTCGCGCGCGGCTGAGAGTCGCTCATGAAATATCCTCCGCAAAAAGGGAAGGGGGCAGAACCGATCGAGGCGACCGATTCTACCCCCCAGAGGCCGGAGAGTTCAGGCGAGTGGCGATGCACTTCGCGGTTACAGCGAACCAAGGAATGCGAGCAGCGCCTGCTTGTTGCTGCTGCTGAGCGACTGGAACGCGGACTTCGAGGCCGCCCCCTGGCCGGCGTGCCGGTTGATGGCATTCGTGTAGTCTCCCTGGCGAACGCTGCCGTCGTGCCACAGCGTGGAGTTGAGCCGGACGCCCCACAACGGCGTGGTGCGCATCCAACTGCCGGGAATCGGCTGGCCGTTGGAATCGGTTCCCTGCTGAATGCGGTCGCCCGAGGACCCCATGTCGTGCAGCAGGAAATCGGAGTACGGCTTGATGGTCTTGCCGCTCAGCGCCGCCACGGAATGACTGCCGGTCGTCCAACTCGGCTTGTGGCACACGGCACAGCCGATGTTCGAAAAGACGGTGGCTCCCGTGTTCACCTGAGTTTGAGTGCTGCTGCGCGTCGGTGGATTGCTCGTGGGCGGCGCGAGCAGATCCATGTAGTTGCCGAAGAGGAAGACGTCGGCGCCGTCGTCGTTCAGATTGGGCCGGGGATTCCGGGCGAGGTTCGCCGGATTGTTGAAGCGCGACTCTTCATTGGGAAAGAACGGCGACGTGATGCCCATTTCCCGCAGATAGGCTTCCGCCGCGAACGACGTCGAAGTCGGATGCTGGGATTTCTGCCCGATGCGGCCGACGCGCTGGCCGCCGGTCACGGCGTCGATCACGAGGTTCGCCTTGCCGGCAAGTAGCGGGAACAGATTCGATTGGCTGGTTTGTTCGGCGAGGATGTCGGCATCCGGGATCGCCCCGATCAGACCGAGACCTTGCGTCGTCATCGTGCGGCGGCGGCCCACCGGAAGATTTCGCGGCAGGGGTTCGGGCTGGAAGCCGAGGATCGCGTTGACCTGCAACACCGGGCCGCCGGCGTTCCACTGCGCGGATGTGCCGACGCCGACGATGTTGCTGATCCGTGCCGATCCGCCTCCGTTCGGGTGGCACTCGTTGCAACTGCGGCCGTTGAAAATCGGCCCCAGACCATCTCCCGGCCCTTCGACATCATTAAAGGCGGTCTGTCCTTCCCGAAAGGCAGCGATTTGGGACGAACTCAGCCCGGAGAGCGCCCCGCGGGGCGTCGTTGGGGAAATCTGCGCGGAAGCAATCACCATTACGTAGAAGAGAAAAGCCCATCTGTTCAGCACGACTCCACGAATGTTTCCCATTGATGCATCCTCCGGTGTTGTTGCGAACAGTTCCTTCCATGTAACAGGTACATTCCCTCGTATCGCCTCAATCGTCGCAATCATCGCATTCGACGTAATCCGAAGGATTGATTTTATAATCTCATCTTTACATGTCCAGAAAAAATCTTACAAAATGTTTAAGAATCGGAACGCGATTTAATGTTTTTGAGAATATTTGTCACTTCTCAGTGTGATCCGCCCGTCTCAACAGAGCGGTAAGGTCGGGCAGAATTGAACTGTGGATCGAACATGCGCAAAAAAAAGGCAGAACCGATCGTGGCGACCGGTTCTGCCCCCAAACAGGCAGGAGTGATGAGCGCGAGTGCCAAAGCACTCGGCGTGTTACAGCGAGCCGAGGAATGCCAGCAGCGCTTGTTTGTTACTGCTGCTGAGCGCGTTGAACGCGGCCTTGGCGGCAGTGCCTTGTCCAGCATGCTTGTTGATGGCGCTTGTGTAGTCGCCCCTCCGAACGCTGCCGTCATGCCAGAGCGGGCCAAGACGCACACCCCACAGCGGGGTGGTCCGCATCCAGCTGCCGGGAATCGGCTGGCCGTTGGTGTCGGTCCCTTGGGCCACCTGGTCGCCGGAGCTGCCCATGTCGTGCAGGAGGAAGTCGGAGTACGGCTTGATCGTCTTGCCGCTAAGGGCGGCGACCGAATGCGAACCGGTCGTCCAGGTCGATTTGTGGCAGACGGCGCAGCCAATGTTCGAGAAAACCGTGGCGCCGTTATTGACCTGGGTCCTGGTGCTGCTGCTCGTCGGCGGGTTGGCCGCAGGCGGAGCCAGCAGATCGATGTAGAAACCGATAGATGTCACGCCACCGCCGTTGTCGTCGAGTCCCGGCCGCGGATCCATCGGCAGCAACGACGGATTGTTGAACGGAGCTTCTTCATCCCGGAACCAGGGATTGGTCAGTCCCAATTCGCGCAACGAGGCTTCCGCCGTGAACGAAGTCGAGTTCGGGTGTTGACATTTCTGCCCCACGCGACCGACGCGCACATCTCCCGTGACGGCATCCGACACGATGTTGGCTTTGCCGGCGATCGCAGAGAACAGGCTCAACTGCGAGGCTTGCTCCGCGAGGATCGCGTTATCGGGAATCGCGCCCACGAGGCCCAGTCCTTGATTCGTCATCGAGCGGCGAACGGCCACCGGAATGTTGCGGGGCACCGTCTCCGGCCGGAAGCCGGCAATCGCCGAGACCTGGATCACCGGTCCGCCGGCCGCGTATTGCTGAGCACCGAATCCGACAATGTTTCCCGTCCGCGCCGAGCCGGCGCCGTTCGGATGACATTCCTGGCAACTGCGGCCATTGAAAATCGGTCCCAGTCCCACCGGTGGCGCGGCAACCAGTTGAAAGGTCATCCGTCCCGAGTTGAATCGATTCGTTTGATCGCGTGTCAGGCCTGGCAACGCCTGGGCCCAGGTCTGGTTTTCCATCGCTAGTGGACCGACAACCAAGACCGTCAGCCAAAGCGACCAACGGTTTCCCAGCACTCGACGAAGCTTGCTCATCTGTTGACTCCCCGCGGTTACCACAATCACCACAGTCGGCTTAATCGGCACCTTACGCCAATTCAACACAACCGACACAATCATCGCAGACATCGCATTCTGCGCTCTAGAAGGTGCTCATGATATACACGCATCTTCTCAAGTCCAGTACGAAAGGTTATCATTCCATTAAAAATTGGCAAAATGAGTAAAATCGATATTTTCGGAATAGTAAGAACAATGGGAGTTATTGGTACAAATAGACTGCGACACACATATTTTCGTCCTAACAACCGTCTGCAAAACGTTTTGCGCAGAGGCCGCCCCAGAGCGAAGTCGGGCGAGCGCGGAAAGTGCGGTAGAGGCGTTTGGGAGTACCGGACTGAAGACACTTCAGTCAGAGGGCTGTGCTGAAGCGCAAGCCCGATTACTTCGCGAGCAGATGTTCGCGGATGAAAGCCAGCGCCTGTTCATGGGCGGCTTGATTCTTGGCCGGGTCGCCTCCGGCCAGACCGTGACCCGCGTTTTCAACGGTGACCAGTTCGTATGGAACACCGTGCTTTTTGAATGCCTCCGCCATGCGCAGCGAGCAGGCATACGGCACGTCGGTGTCGATGGTGCCATGAATCATGAGCGTTGGCGGAAAGTCTTTCGACACCAGACGGACCGGCGAGAAGCGGTCGAGTTGCTCTTTGTCTTTGACAGGATCGAAGCCCGTGACCTCTTTCGACCAGATGCCGTTTTGCCGCGTACAACGGTAGAACGCGCCGCGGCCCGGCGCTTGTTCCTTCGTCGGCGCGGTGACGACTTCTTTCCCGACGCCTTGCAGCGCATCGTCCTGCTTCACGGCCTCGCCATGGTCTTTTGATTTCACAACCGTCCACTCGGGATCGAATTCGCCGTAGCCCCAGTAGGAAACGATGGCGCGCGGCTTGTGTTTCATTCGAGCCGTCACGAGATACGTGCAGAAGCCTCCCGCCGAACCGCCGGTGATGACCATGCGTTCGGGATCGATTTGAAATCGCTCCGGCCCTTGGGTTCGAATCCAGGCCAATGCGTCATCGAGATCCTCTGCGATCTGCGGCAGTTTGATCTCCGGGGCCAGGCGATAATCAATGGAAACGAGGGCGAATCCTTCTTTCTGGCACAACTCCAGGATGTTTCCCGGCACCGATTCGCGACTGCCGACAATTAGCGCGCCGCCGTGAATCCACACCACGACCGGTCGGACCTTGTCGTCGTCCGGCCGATAAACGTCGGCGTGGATGCTTACATCGCCGACGGTCTTGTAGACGTGCGTCGTTTTCCGAAATTCCGCGCAAGCCGGCGCCGCTGCGATGTGATGCGTCAGAAAGCTCATGAGCAGAGCGATATTCGAGAGACCGCGAATCGGCAAGCGAGTCATGGTGTCCCCTTTGGGGTAGTTGGTCAGTCCAATCGACGTGCGAGGCGGTGGTGGATAGTTGGGACTTGACTCGCGTTACGGTCCAAAACAGTCGCTCATCATTTCCCTTTGCGAACCCATCTCCAGACAGCAAGACAGTTGCGACGCGAGGATCGACCTCCGGGGCGAACGTCCCTGGCAGAGTGGGAAACCAATTCGGCCCTCAAATACGGAAGGTCGTCGAGGTCGTATCCCATCGCTTTCCATTCCAGATCATGAATCGCGGCAAGCGTCTTTGAATTCTGATTGCACCCCCAGGCCGGGGCATAGAACTTGTCTGCCAACTCAAACAGCTCAAAAGATTTGTGAACCGGAAACGTTTGATAGAGCATGGCGTCGACCAGCGGGGCAGAGAGAAAGTAAACGACCGGCATCGTGCGATCACACACCAAGCCCATCGCGGCCAACGCCACACGGCAAAAATCGAACGGTGATGGTCCGGCGTCTTTTGATTCATTACCAAGACATCATCAACATTGGAGACCCAAAAGTATCGCGAAGCAAGCGGTATTCCCACTCGTGGATTTCTTGAGCGGTGCTCCAGTTTTCTGCAAGGAGTCTCGCAGGCCAATACGCGTGATAAAGCACTGTGCAGCCGATGTCGTCCGGATTGTCGAGGCCTGCGCGCGAGAGGCTGTAATAAGCGGGAGCCATCGAAAGAAAATACAGAACAGGAATCGCGGGGATGAGCGTTAGCCAGACCCAACGCGGCCAGCGCCATCGCCACACGGCGAAGACGGAACGGCGGGGAGCGGGTTGATCGGCCATGCCCCGCAGTATACCACGGCGGGTGGGCGAGAGTGGGCTTGAGATTCCTTCCGTCCGATGCCCGCCTTTTGCTGAGCAGGGATTACTTGATCCCGAACAGTTCCGCCCCGTTGTTCCAGAAGACGTCTTCGACCTGCTTGTCGGTCAGTTTCTCCGCCCAGCAGGCCCATTTCATCGAACGCAGGTGTTCCAGCCCGACAAGGACCGGCATCGTCTGATTCGCGCCGTCGCCCCACACCGGCGTCTCTTCATACAGCCAAATGAAGTAATCGTTGATCGCCAGCGAGCGGCCACGGAGATGACTGATCTGGAAATCGGAGCCGTACATCAGCTTTTTGTGACCGAGGATTCGCATGATCGCCTGATGCGCAATCGACTCGCAATTCGCGCTGGAATCAAAGTAGACGTTGTCCAATCCCTTCAGCGTTTCCAGGCCTTCGAGGTTATGCGCCGGCTCGAAACCACGGGCTGAATGGGCCAGAATCAGCTTCATATTCGGGTACAGCTCGCAATACCGGCGGATCCAATACTGATTGCCGGGATCGGCGACGGCTCGCCGTTTGACCATGTGCAGCGTGATGAACCACCCCTCTTCGTGGGCGACTTTCACCAGCCTCTCGGGCAGATAATTCGGAATCTCAGCCTCGAACGTCGGCTTCGTTGGCGACATGACGTGATAGCACTTCAGTCCGTGCAGCTTGTGCCGGCGCACTTCCTGCCGCACCCATTCCGGATCGTCTTCCGGGCAGACGAAAAACGCACCGACGCAGTCTTTCCCCTTCGCCGTCTGCTCACCCATCCAGGCGTTGGCCTCGGGGAGCTTGTCCTTCATGTCGGCACTGAAGCCCGGCAGAAACAGGGCCGCCGTGTGCCGCCGCGGGTGAATGTCCTGCATGAAAAACTGATAGGTGTCGTACCCCGTAGTGGCGGGCGTCCCCTTAATGTTGAACTTGTGCGTCCCTTCCTTCATCAGGTGGGCATGCGCATCGAAAATCCGGTTGGGGAGAAAGGACTCCAGTTCCCGCTCGAAAAAAGCGCGATCAGCGTCGTTGGCCAAAGAAACGAGTGGCGTCGTCATCGAGAGCTTTCTGATGTTGAACGAGGAAGCCGCGGCCGCGGTCCGACGGGGCGCAGCCCGCCAGCTTCTCTCACAACATCGAAATCTCATCGAGATGTAGCACGGAATTCAAGCTCACGAGTTCCGTGTGGCCGGCGCGGTGATGCAAAAGATTGATGCAGCAGTTCGCCTGCCGCAGCTTGCGGGCGTGTTTCAAGTCGATGCCCGCATGCTCCGCGAGATAAACCCGATTGAGCATGTTGTGGGCGACGATCACCACGTTTTGGCCGCGATGCCGCTCCAAAATCGCCTGGATGGCGGGAACGGCGCGGCGATGAACGTCGCCGTACGATTCGCCCCCCGGATGCGGCGTATTGACCGGATCGGCAAAGAAATTTTTATGCTCGTCCGGCTGTTGCGCATTGATGACGTCCCAGGACATGCCCTCCCAACGGCCGACGCTGCATTCCCGCAGATCGTGCACGGGAATCACTTCGAGAGCGCGGCCTTCCGCAATCGCGCCGGCGGTTTGCCGGGCGCGGAGCAGAGGGCTGCTGTAAATCGCATCGATTTCGAAATCCCGCAGGCCGCGCGCGAGGGCCGCCGCCTGACGCAATCCGGTCTCCGTCAACGGCCCGTCGATTTCGCAGCCTTGCAGCACGAACGGCAACTGCTCGTTGGCCGCGGTGGAGCCGTGCCGCACGAGAAACAGCCGCGTGGTGTCTGGTGGAGGCGTACTTCGAAGGTTGGACGTCGTCATCAATAAATCTCAAAGTTATTCGCGACGCTTCGCAGATGCGTCATCCATTTGAAGTCTCACCGCCATCTGGATCGCTTCGCAGAATCCCGCCGCGTTGGCCACGCCTTTCCCCGCGATGTCGAACGCCGTCCCGTGGCTGGGGCTGGTGCGGACGATCGGCAAACCAAGCGTGATGTTCACGGCCCGGTCGAAGCCGAGCAACTTTAGTGCGATGTGCCCCTGATCGTGATACATAGCGACGACGCCGTCAAACTCGCCCGCCGCAGCACGGCGAAGCAACGCGTCGGCGGGAATCGGACCAGAGGCTTGGATTCCCGTTTGACGAGTTTGTGCGATCGCCGGTGCGATAATCCGCGTCTCCTCGTCGCCGAACAAGCCTTCCTCGCCGGCGTGGGGATTCAGCGCACACACGCCGAGACGCGGGCTCGCACAGCCGACCGATTTCAAAAACCGATCCAGCAATTGAATCGTCTCGGCGATGCGTTCGACCGTGAGCAGATCCGGCACACTGCGGATCGACGTGTGCAACGTGGCGTGTGCGACACCGAGGCCGAACGGATTTCTCAGCAATCCGCCCGGCGGCAGATAAAGCATCATGGCGACTTCGCTGACGCCGCACTCCGCCGCGAGGATTTCCGTATGCCCCGGGAAATTCAGCCCGGCGGCGTGCAGCGCTGCTTTGCTGAGCGGCGCCGTGACGATGGCGTCGACGGCACCGGCCAACGCCGCTTGCGTCGCGCCGACGAGGTAATCGTAAGCCGCTCGCCCCGCGCGGGCATCGATCTGTCCCAGCGGAACCTCAAGGACATCCTCGCGACCGGGATTCCAACAGGGAATTCCGGCCGTGTCATCCTTCATTGTCGCGAGCGAAGCGACCGGTTGGAGATCGAGAGATTGCTTCATGAGCGCCGCGGTTCGGCGGACAATCTCCGGATGCCCGACAATCACCGGCCGGCAGATGGCTTGCGTCTGCGGATTCGTCGCCGCACGGACGACGATCTCCGGACCGATGCCGGCGACATCGCCCAGAGAGAGCGCCACGCGCGGCTTGTCGGCGGTCACGAGTAGACTTCCGCGTTCGAGAGGCTGACTCCGCGCAAGTCCTTCGCGGATAGAATCGGTTCGCCGATCTCCGGCCAGCGGACGCCGATTTTCGGGTCATTCCACAGCACCGTCCGCTCGTCCGACGGATCGTAGTAGTCGGTGCACTTGTAGAAGAAATCGGCCCCGTCGCGGCTCGTCACGCAGAATCCGTGGGCGAACCCCGGCGGAACATATAGCTGGCGATGATTCTCTTCGGACAATTCCACCCCGACCCAGCGGCCGAACGTCGGCGAACTCTTCCGCAAATCGACGGCGACGTCGAAGACCGCACCGCGCGTCACCTGCACCAGCTTTCCCTGCGGACGGCGGAACTGATAGTGTAGGCCCCGCACCGTGCCGAACGCCGAGCGCGAGAAATTGTCCTGGACGAAATCGGCCTGCAAACCGGCTGCGCGGTAGCGTTCCTGTTGATACGACTCGAAGAAAAACCCGCGGCTGTCGCCGAAGACTTTCGGTTCGATCAGAATCAGGCCGGCAAGATCGGTGAAATGAATCTGCATGAATGATCCGGAGGGTGGGTCGAGTCTTCGAGGCCCACCGAATTTTGGCGAGAGAACTGGTGGGCCTCGCAAAGCCTCGACCCACCCTACAAAACTAAATCAGGCCGCGTAGCGCCCCACCTATTTGATGCCTCCAATGATGTCGTTCAGAAACCAATTG
>CAZDGB010000062.1:0-25941 GCA_964504645.1 uncultured Planctomycetaceae bacterium
AGCACGGCGGCGAAACAGAGCGTAGTTTTCATCGTGATCGACCTCGTCAGCGGCGTGTCGCGGATGTCGTGATGCTAGAAATACCGTCAATCTCACGGTGCTGAATCATGCGTCTCGCGCGTGAACTGCTGCATCCTTTTCGCCAGTTCCGGATCCACGGGATGCGACGCCGCCGTCTGGCGAATGCGATCCAGTTGCTGTTGGATATGATCGTTGAGCGGTTTCAATTCGTCCGGCAGCGGGCCGAGATCGGGATGTTCTGCGTCGAACTTCCGATCCAGTTCGCCGAGCTGCTGCGTCACGAGCGTTGCGAACGCGGCCCGGCGGTCCGACTCCGGCAGCGAGTTCATTTTCTCCCACATCGCCTCTTCGTTTCGCAGCGCTTCCGGGACGTCGCCGCCCAGCAACTGCGATCGCAACTTCACGAGCGAATTCCGGTCGGTGCTGTCGATGAAACAGCCATGGGCGCCGAAATCGTCCGTCGTCGGCTCGTTCCACCAGAGCCCGAACCAAGCCGGATAGCACATGTCGCACACGACCGTCTGGCCGTTGACGGGAGACAGACACAAGCGAAACACCGGATTCTCGCCGGGAATCCATTCGGTGATGCGCATGCCGCGGCCGTCGAGCGGACGGAAAAACCTCACGCGGCGGATGGTTCCGGCCCGGCTCCCGCGGGCGTACACGGCCAGCGCGTCGCCCGCTTCGCAGAGAACGTATTCCAGCGTTTCCGTGCGGGAAAAAAGCATCGGCGACGGAACGGCTTCGCGAGCGATCACTTCTTCGTCGCGAATTTCAGACCAGTCGATGGCCGGATCGAGATCCGACTTGAGGAGGGAACCCAGCAGCCTGCGAATCATGAGGTGCTCCCGAGCGAAAGGATGTCCGAATGCTAACGGGTTCGGCGGCGAACAGGAAGCGGGCGTGTCGACGAGGAATTGATGAATTCCGCGGGAACTCGGCATGTCACCGCGGCGCGAGCGGCTTCCAGGCCGCGACGATTTGCGGCGATGTGAAGAGCACGCCGTCGTCGTCCAGATACCAACGGCCGCGCGATCCACCACGGTCCTGCCGCAGGGCTTGCCGGGCTTGTCCGGTCTTCGCGTCATACAGCAGAAGCTGCGGCGTTTCTCCGGCGCCGGCGGCGGCGAATTGACCGTGCCAGGCGGAGACCGTCCACGCGTCGGCCGCCGGCAGCGGTGATTCCCAGACGATCGCGCCGCTATTCAACGACAGGGCGCGAATCGCGCGTTGCGACACGGCGACGACGACGCCGTTCGCGACGGCTGTTTGCATCGCCGGGTCGAGGAGCGGAAAGTCCGCCAGGCCTCCGCTCCAACGCCGGCTGCCGGTGGCGGCATCCAATCCAATCAACGTGGTGCCGTCGATCAACACGGCCGAGCGTTCGCCGTCGTGCAACAGCCGAGGATCGGCGTGCGCGAACGACACGCCGCCGCGGTATCTCCAACGGTCCGATTCGTGCGCGCTCCAGGCCCAGATCTCGCGGCTGGCCGTGACGAAACCGAACCGGCCCTGGCCCAAGTCGACCGGCGGTTGCGACCAGCCCGCATCCTTCCCTGGGACGGATTGAAGCACCCGGCCCGTCTCGGCATCGATCGTCCAGAATTCCGCCGGCTCCAAAGTCCGGAGCAATAGTCCGTCGGACAACTTGCCCCATTGCGGTTGCAGCCGTCCGCGCGGCGGGCGGAATTCCCAGACGATCTCGCCAGTCGTTGTGGAAATCGCCATGACTCCGCGAGGTGGGTCGAGAACGACTACCCGTTCGGGCGTCGACAACAGGCGTTCGGCCGCGTCGTCCGACGTCGCGAGGGCATTCGTTTTGACTTGCCACAACCGATCGCCCGTTTCGAGGCGGTGGGCGGCCAAGCCGTCTTTGGAGGCCACGACGAGATGCGTATCGGTGTAGGCGGACCAGAACGGCATCGTCTCGGTCGTTTGCCGCCAGCGCACGGCCCCCGTGGTTCGTTCGAGCGCTGTCAATTGCGGGCCGGCCAGCAACACACAGGCAAATGCATCGCCCGGCGGAGTTCCCTGGACCATCAGCGGCCGCTGGTCCACGGCGACATCGTGCCGCCACCCTCGTTCGACATAACGCCACGGCGGAGTCTCGGCGCCAGCGCTTTCCGACAACTTGATCCCTCGCTGTGCGCTGCGGTCGTAACCGGCCTGCCGCAGCAGTGCGATCCGCTGCGATTGAATCGCCGCCTTCCGCTCTGCGTCGGCGGTCAAACTGAGCCATTCCTCGAACAGCGACCACACGGCGGGCCAGTTCTCCTGGCGCGCGTTCTCCGCGACGAGCTTCGTACAGACGCCGTCCGCAACATCCAGCAGCGGGTAGTGACGCAAGATCTGCATCACTCCGGCGACGTTCCCCGCGGAAAGTTCCCGCGTCAGGTTCCGTTCCGCGGCGCGATGCGTCTCTCGGAACGCGTCCGAACCGTATTGCTTGAGAATCTGTTCCAGTTGCCGCCGCACGGCAACGCCGGCGAGTTCGCCGTTCACCGTAACGCGCGACTCATGATGCAACGCCAGCAACTGATGCAGCCGCGCCACCGCGTGTTCCGGCGCTTCGCGGCGCAGATCGAGGTGCGCCCGTTCCCACAGCAAGCGGGCGCGCTCGTCGGACGACAGCGGAATCTCGGCCAATTCGCGAAACAGTTGTTCGGCCGCCGCGAGGTCTCTGGCTTGCTGGTTCCGCGCGATCTGCTTCCAGAGGACGCTGACCCAGCGACTTTGCAGCGCGGCGGTATCGGCGATCGACAGCGAATCCCGCAGACTCCACGCCGTGCGTCCGGCGGCGATCGCGGCGTCCCAATCGGCGGCGCCGGCTTCCAGG
This sequence comes from uncultured Planctomycetaceae bacterium, assembly GCA_964504645.1. Classification (GTDB taxonomy): domain Bacteria; phylum Planctomycetota; class Planctomycetia; order Planctomycetales; family Planctomycetaceae; genus CAZDGB01. Next base: position 2,858 of record CAZDGB010000062.1, read on the forward strand.
TCCATCATCCGTTGCCACGGGATCGCATCGTGCGGCCGCTCCGAAAGTTCGATCTGCAAGCGTTGCTTGAGGAGACTGTATTCGCCATACGCGGCGAGGCCGTCCGGCTCGGCGATGAGCAACACACCGTCCGCCACAGCCAGATTGCCGCCAGAATGGGGAGAGTCGGGCGTCCGCAACGCGATCTTGCGCTGCAACTCGCCGGTCAGTGCATCCACTTGCAACAGCCATTCCCGCGTCGGCCAGAAGATCGACTGTCCGGTCATTACGCCGTGGCCGTAGCCCCGTTCTGCCGGATCGTTCTGAATCATCCGCCACGCGAGCGCTCCGTCCTGCACGTCGAACGCCCACAGAGAATTTCCGGCGGCGATCAATCGGCCTTGCCGCGGCGATGACGTCACGCCGATGAGATGCCGCAATCGTTCCGGAGCTCGCTTCTGCCAGACGATGCGTCCCGACGCCGCATCGAGACAGAACAGCGACCGGCTGTCGTTCGGGGCGACGAACAGCCAGCCGTGGGCGAAGACTGGGGGCAACAGTCCCGATTGCAGATGCGCCGGCGTGCCGTGCTGCGCTTCCATCGGCAACGATTCGTAGCTCACAGCCCACAACAGCCGGCCGTCCTGCGGGGCGATGGCGAGAATCGTTCCCTGGTCGGTCGAAAAATAGAGCCGGCCGTCGCCGCTCGTCAGCAGGAGATGGCTCACGCGATTGACAGCGTCGTCCACGCTCGGCCGCGCCGCGCCGAGCGGCCGCAGCCATTGAACGTCGCCCGTTTCCGCGTCAAGGCACGCTAGTGCAAACTCGGCCTCCGGTTGCCGGCGATAAAGGACGGCGTACGCCGCGTCGCCGAGCACCAGCGGCGTCCCTTCGAAACTCCACGGCGGGCCGTTCGCCGGCAGATCGTCCGCCGACACCTTCCACACCAGCTTGCCCTGTCCGCCGCGCACGTCGAGGCAGACAAGTTCGCTCACCTGGTCGGCACGCTCGCTCACCGTGGCGCCGGTGATCGGCGAGCCGATCCGCGCATACAACTTTCCCTGCTGGAGCGTGAGCGTTTGCCACGGCACGCCGACGACGGGCCGCAAGGGCAACGACAGCAACTCCTGCGGCACCGGCGGGTAGATCACCGCGGGATCGGCTTGCTGATTGGGCCACGCCGGTTCGCCGGTGACGACGTTCCAGGCCCGAATCACGTCGCCGTCGCTGAGAAAAACATGGTCGCGGTCGATCACGGGAAACGATTTCAGCGGCCCGCGATCCGCGGCGTTGACCGGACCGATCTGCGTCAGCAATCGCGTCGGCCAAGTCGCCGACCACCGTAACGGGCCGAGATCCAGTTCCGCCGACAATGTCTGCTGGCGTTCTTTCGTCCCGCCGAACGTCGCAATCTGCTGTTCTGCGCCGCGCCCGGTCCAGTCGCGGGCGGCGGTCAAGGCGTCCGTGAGCAGGTCGATCCACAGTGCGTCGCGGCCCGCCAGAGTTCCTTTGGCGTCCGGAAATCGCGTGCGGAACGCCGCCAGCTTGCGGTCGGCGACGGCGAAGCGGCGCGAAAAGATGTCGCACAGAATGAGCCGTGCCTGCACGTCCGCCGCGGCGAATTCCGGATCGGGATACAGGAGCCGATCGGACCCGGCTTCCGCGGCGCTCGGATCGAGCGCCCGCCAAAAACCGGCGGCGAGCGAGTATTCGCCGCGATCCCACGCCGATTGTCCGAGTTCCCACAACGCATTGTCGCCGACTGAACTGACGAACGCCGAGCGCACGATCCGCTGCAGTTCGGCGTCGTCGCGCGTCGCCTGCCAGGCGTCCCACCAGCGTTTCGCCATCGGGTCGAGTTGCTTGCGGCACGCTGCGCGGCCGCGCTCCGGCAATTCCGCGAGCATCCGCTGACAATGCGTCGCCACGTTCACATAACGATGCACGGCTTGATTCGCTTCGACCGGCACGGCGACGAGTTCGCGGCCATGCGTCTCCGTCAGTTGAATGAGCAATTCCGTCAGCTCTTCGTAGCGCGATTCCGCCAGATACTCGTCGACCGTTAACAACGTCTTCGCGACTTGCCCATCGACGGGCAACGTCATCGATTCGCGGATGGGACGGTCAACGGCGAGGGCCGATTGGACAAAGAGAGCCGAGAGAAGAATGATCGCGGATAGCGGATGGCGGATAGCGGATGGGGTAGACGCGTATCGGCATTCCCATCCGCGATCCGCTCTCCGATATCCGCTATTCCTCATCATCGCATTTCCCGTAATCGGGTGCCGAGCCAGAAGATCAGAATACCGCCCGTGAGGAGGGCCGGCATCCAGATCAGCGAAAAGCCGTTCTGCAACTGCCAGTAGGAGAGCACCGGCAGCACGCTGAGGACCAAAAGTTGCAACAGAATGCCGAGATGGTGGAGCATGGAGGATTACTGAAGCCGGGCTTCAGCTTTGGGAACCCCGGATTACTGCGTGTCACGGACGTACGTCATTGGCCGATCGCAAGCCCGGCTTTCCAAAGCGAAAGCCGGGCTTGAATGTGCACATAAACCTCAACTCTAAACCCTAAACTCTCAACCCTCAACGATTTCCCGGCCGATCTATCAAAAGATGCTGATTTGTCTCGACGCCCGCCTGGAAAAAAGGCAGAATACAGCGTGAAATAGTTTTCCCTGAGCCGGGGGCGTGAGCCCCTTGGATGCGCTTCGTGCGTGAAGTGAGCGTTCATAGGGGGCTGATGCCCCCCGCTCGGGAAGACAAAGACGCTCGCTTGGAGTCCGCACCATGATCACGATGCTCGGCAGTCCGCGCCGTTGTTGCGATGGCATCACTCGACGGGAAACGCTCAAAGCCGGCGCTCTCGGGGCACTGGGCGGCGGCTTGAGTCTGCCGCAACTGCTCGCCGCGAATGAAGCCGGCAAGCTGGGCGAGGGCAAGGCGAAGAACGTGATCATGCTGTTCCTGCTCGGCGGCGCCGCCACGCAGGACATGTACGACCTCAAACCGAATGGGCCGTCGGAAACGCGCAGCCCGTTCAAGCCGATTCCGACGAACGTCCCCGGCATCGACGTCTGCGAGCATCTCCCCCTGACGTCGCAGTGGATGCACAAAACGGCCATCGTCCGGTCGCTGAATCACAAGGCTGGCTGCCACAACTGCCTGCCGTGTTACACGGGCGACGAAGTTCCGCCGCTCGACCAGCATCCGCGCGACACCAACGCTCCGAGCATGGGATCGGTGCTATCGTATTTGAATCGCGGCCAGCCGGGTTTCCCGGCGTATCACTTCCTGCCGAACTGGCTCGGCTGGGGTCAGGCCTTCCGCCGCGCGGGGCCGTACGGCGGCTTCCTCGGCAAACGGTACGATGCCATCACCACCGAATGCTCACCGACGATGGATGCCGGCGAAAATCCGTCGGCAGGCAAACCGAGCCTCGTCCGCGGCGCGCCCACGTTACCCAACGGTATGCTGCAAGAGGGCGTGACGCTCGACCGGCTCAATTCCCGCAAGTCGCTCCTGACGCAATTCGAGCAGCAGATTCGCGACGTCAGCGCCGTCGAACTCGATTCGTTCGCCCGCAATCAACGGCAGGCGTTCGACATCCTCACGTCGTCGCAGCTGCGCGAATCGTTCGACCTCAGCCTGGAAGACCCGAAGACCGTCGAGCGTTATGGCAAGACGCTGTTCGGCAACAGCACGCTCATCGGCCGCCGGCTGATCGAACGGGGGGCGAAGTTCGTCAATGTGACGTTCGATCTCTACTGGGGCCCGGTGAAGATCGACTACGACGCCTGGGACACGCACACGAAGAATTTCGACATCCTGAAGAGCAACAAGCTACCGGTGTTCGATCAGGTTTACTCCTCGCTGATGCAGGATTTGACCGAACGCGGGATGATCGACGACACGCTGGTGCTGGTGATCAGCGAGATGGGCCGCACGCCGCGCGTGAACGGCAATGCCGGCCGCGATCACTGGACGTTCTGTTACGGCTGCATGCTCGCCGGCGCGGGGATCAAGGGGGGCACGGTCTACGGCGCCTCCGATAGCCAGTCGGCCTACGTGCAGGACAAGCCGGTCAGCAACTCCGACGTTGTCGCCACGGTGTACCAGGCGCTCGGCCTCGAAGCGGAAACCCGCGTCCCCGATCACACCGGCCGCCCGATCGCGATTGCCCAAGGCGGCGAACCAATCTGGGACATCCTCGCTTAAAACTCATCGCTCTTTGCGGCGCTTCGCAGAAGCGTCATAGATTAGAACATGTCCAAACACGTCCTTAGCGTCGGCCAATGCATCCCCGATTACGGCGCCTTGTCCCGTTTCCTCAAATCAACGTTCGACGTGCAGATCGAAAATGTCGACACCGGCCCCGACGCTTTGGATCGGCTGCGGAAACGGTCCTACGATCTCGTCCTGATCAACCGCAAACTCGACATCGACTACAGCGACGGCACGGAGATTCTCCGCCTCATCAAGGCCGACCCGCAACTGGCGAACGTGCCAGTGATGATCGTCACGAACTACGCCGAACATCAGCAGAATGCCGTCGCCCTCGGCGCGGAGTACGGTTTCGGCAAGGATGAACTCGGCATGTCGGACACCATCGCCCGGCTGGAGCCGTTTCTAAAAGCTTAGCCACGCTGCTCCGAATCGCCGTGCCGACTGGAACGCCGTCCACTCATCCGTTAGACTTTTCCTTCGCCCGTCCATCAGCCATTCGGTCGGAGGATCTGCGATGCGCCGCTTACGCTCACTCCGCGCAAACTGTTGTTGGATCGCATGTCTTGTTCTTACAACGACGGCCTGCGCCCAGTCCGTCCCGTTCGGCGCCAGCACGCAGATCGTTGAAGCGGACGGCGTGCTGCGTTCGTATCGGCTGTATGTGCCGTCGCGATACGACGCGGCGCGGTCGACGCCGGTCGTGTTCGTGTTTCACGGAGCGTTCGAGGACGGCGCGACCATCGAAGCTCTTTCCGGGTTGACGCAGAAAGCCGAAGAAGAAGGGTTCGTCGTCGTGTATCCCAACGGCACGGGGTACGGCTCGTGGCTGTTCTGGAACGCCGGCGGCTGGCGGATCGTGTTCGACGAGGACGACCCCGACGACGTCGGCTTCGTCGCCACGGTGCTGGATGATTTGGCAGCGAAAGTGAACGTGGACGCAGGCCGCGTCTTTGCCGCCGGCTTCTCGCTGGGCGGCATGCTCTGCTACCGGCTCGCCGCCGAGTTGCCGTCGCGGTTCGCGGCGATTGCCTCGGTTGACGGCACCGTCAATCTGTCGGATGCCGCCGCCGCCGTGCCGATGCCCGTCCTCCATTTTCACGGCACGGCGGACCCGATCATTCCGTATTTCGGCGCGATCAATCTCATCGCGCTGGTGCTGAGATTCGAATCGGTCCACGACACCGTCGCCTTGTGGTGCGACATCAACGGCTGCGACTCGCAACCGGCGATCACCAATCTCCGCGACCGCTTCCGCGACGGGACGCGCATCCAACAATGGGTCTATCCCAACGGCGACGACGGCAGCGAAGTCGTGCTGATCAAGATCCGCGGCGGCGGCCACACCTGGCCCGGCACGAAACCCCATTTCACGCTCTACGGCATCTCGACCTGCGAAATCCAGGCCACAAACATGATCTGGGACTTCTTCGAGAAGCACTCGCCAGAGTGATTCCCGCCGCGGGCGTCAATTGCCGCGGACTTGGGCGGGAGATACGCTGATTTCGTGGCCGCGCACATCTCCCGACTCAGCGGATTGCGGACTTGAATCGCCAGCCGTATCAGACGCCGCCGAAGTGGTGGGGGCCGCGCTTGACTCCGTGGTGGGTCCGGTGCTGCCGGCCGCTCCGCGAGCGGGAACTGCGCGTCAAACAGCGCGTGGAGCGGATCGATCTCGTTCAGCCGGAACGATTGCTCGAGCTGCAAGCGGCGGGCAGCGGCGTCCTCATCACGCCGAATCATTCCGTGCATTACGACTCCACGTGTCTCTACTCCGCGACGGAGCGGATCGGCGTCTTGTGCCATTTTCTGACGGCGTGGCAGGTTTTCGGCATGGCCCCGGCGTGGCAGCAGTGGAGCTATCAGCGGCACGGCTGCTTCAGCATCGACCGCGAGAACACCGACGTTCGCGCGTTCAAGCAATCCACGGAACTCTTGCAAGCTGGACCGTCGCCGCTGGTCATCTTTCCGGAGGGGGACATTCATCACGTCAGCGACCGGCTGATGCCGTTCCGCGACGGCGCCGCGGCAATTGCGCTGCTCGCGGCCAAGAAATCGCCGCGGCCGATTCACGCGTTGCCGTGCGGCATCAAGTTCCGCTATCTGGACGATCCGCAGCCGAGCCTGCTGAAGGTGATGGACCAATTGGAAGACCGGTTGTTTCTCGGCCGCCGGCCCGATCGCCCGCTGACGGAACGGATATTACGAATTGCCGACGTCACGCTGACGATCAAGGAGATCGAGCATCTGGGCCGGCCGAACACCGGGACGCTGCGCGAACGGCTCGTCACGCTGTGCGAAGCGATCCTCGCGCAGATCGCCGCGTCGTTCGGCAACGCCAATGTCGATGGCACGATTCCCGAACGCGTGAAGGAATTCCGCCGCAAGGCGATCCAGGGAGTCGAACAGAACGACGTGCCGACCGAGGAACGGGAACGCCGGCGGCGGAATCTCGAAGACTTGTTTCTCGTCGTGCAGCTTTACAGCTATCCGGGGGATTACCTCCTGGAACATCCGTCGCCGGAGCGGCTGGCGGAAACCATTGACAAGCTGGAAGAAGACGTGCTGGGGGCCTCGCTGCCGACGGTCCACGGCCGGCGGGCCGTCACGATTCAATTCGGTAAGCCATTGCCGATCCAACGTGACCCCGGCAGCCGCAACCAGACGCGCGAATTGACGGTGCAACTGGAGCAGCGCGTGCAGGAGTTGCTCACCCAACTCAGCGGCGCGCTGCGCACGGACGTTCTCACGTCAGCCGTTTCTGGAAACTGAGCGCGCTGAGCGTGATCAGCATCAGCGCCATGCCCCACAAAATGATCGCGTGCAGGCCCAAATCCGACCAGCCGGCGCCGCGGAGGATCACACCCCGCGAGGCGTCGATCATCCAGGTGGTCGGGATGACGTAGGCGACCACTTTGAACGCCGGCGGCATCGACTCCACCGGGAAAACGTAGCCCGACAGGAAAATTGACGGAATCACGGTCCCCATCGAAAGCTGCATGGAAGCGTCCCGCGTCGCGGCCTTCGTCGAGATCCACAAGCCCAGTCCCAGCATGCCGATGATGAACGGCAGGCCCAGCCCCAACAGCGTCCAGAATGAGCCGTGAATCGGCACCCAGAAGATCGTCACCATGAGCAGCGTGATCAGGCAGAACTCCAGCACCGTCAACGCGAGGTACGGAATCAGCTTGCCAATGATCAGTTCCTCGGCCCGCACCGGCGTCATGAAGAGCTGCTCCAGCGTCCCTTTTTCTTTCTCGCGAACGATGGAGTTCGACGTCAGCATCACGGCCATCATCTGGCACATCACGACCAATAGACCCGGAATGAAATAGTTCGCCGAGCGCGTGTCCGGGTTGAACAGCACTTCCGGCCGAGCTTCGACCGGCAACGGCCGGTTCCCCAGCACTTGCCGCAGCGACTCTCGCAGCGCTAGCGAGTTGCCGACGTTGACGGCCTCCGCGGCGACGCTCGATTGCGAGCCGTCGACGATGACGAGAATCTGCGCCGTGTGGCCCGATTCGGTCTGCCTTGAATAATCCTCTGGAATCTTGATGCCGACCTGTGCCCGCCCGGCGACGATCTCCCGGCTGAGCTGCTCGTCGTTGTACACGTAGCCGACGATGTCGAAGTCCTGCGTGTTCTCGAAGCTGCGGAGCAGGGTGCGGCTTTCCTGCGTGCCGGCGGCGTCGAACACCACGGTCCGCACATTGCGGACGTTGGTGTCGATGGCGTAGCCGAGCATCAGCATCTCCATGACGGGGATGAACAGGCTGAAGAACAGCGTCGTCGGATCGCGGAGGATGTGCAGCAATTCCTTCCGCGCGACGGAGGCCGTCCGCTGAAAGGAGAAGCCGTGATAAGGAGGCCGCTCGCTCACGGTTTCTCCCGACCGATAGAATTCCTCGCTGCCGGACTTTGGGCCAGCATGACAAAAACGTCTTCCAGGCTCGGGGCCGCGGGGCGGACATCCAGCCCGTCCAATCCGAGACCATGATCAGACATATTCCCGTCCACGAGCGCGAACACCGCTTGGCCAAATACCGTCGATTGCCGCACGCTCGGATGCGCCCGCATCTTCTGCAACAACTCTGCCGGTTCCGCGCCGAGGACTTCGATCCGCCGCGTCCCGGCCGGCGTGACGCCCGGCATCCGCTTCAGGTCGGCCGGCGTTCCGGCCGCGAGCAGATGCCCCAAGTGAATATACCCAACGCGGGCGCACCGCTCGGCCTCGTCCATGTAATGCGTCGTGACGAACAGCGTGATGTCTTGCGCAGCGAGGCGAAACAACAAGTCCCACAACTCGCGGCGGGCGACTGGATCGATGCCCGCCGTCGGCTCGTCGAGAAACACGAGCTTCGGCCGGTGCAGGAGCGAACACGCCAGGGCGAGCCGCTGTTTCCAACCGCCGGACAGCAGCCCGGCGCGGCGTTCGAGGTACGGTGCCAGGCCGAGTTGTTCGATCAATTCTGCCGAGCGTTGCCGTTCTTCCGCCGCCGTGAGGCCATACACACCGGCGTAGAACGTCATGTTCTCCTTCGACGTCAGGTCTTCGTAGAGCGAGAACTTCTGCGACATGTAGCCAATCGATTCGCGGACCTGTTCGGCGTAACGGCTGACGTCAGACCCCAGCACGGTGATCTTGCCTTCGGCGATTGGCAGCAACCCGCAGATGGCGCGGATCAGCGTCGTCTTGCCGGACCCGTTCGGGCCGAGCAGACCAAATACCTCGCCGACGCCGACCGACAGCGACACGTCGTCGACCGCCGTGAACTTGCCGAAACGGATGGTGACGTGCTTGACATCGATGACAGGCGCGGCGGTGATCGGCGACGTGTTGTTGGTCATCATGCTGAGCGGGGGGCGTCAGCCCCCTGGTTGCGGCATCGAACTATCAACCACACTGTTTCAGGGGGCTGACGCCCCCCGCTCGGAGGTTGACACAGGAGCAGCGGCATCAAACGTCACCTGCGCCGCCATGCCCGATTTGAAGATCCCTTCGTTGTCGTCGATGTGAATTTTCACGCCGAAGACTTGGTAGCGGCGCTGTTCGGCGCTTTGGATATTCCGCGGCGTGAACTCGCTTTCGCTGGCGATCCGGAAGACGGTGCCGCGGAATTTCCGGCCGGGGTAACTGTCGATCGTCACCGTCACTGGCTGCTGCAGGCGCACTTCGCCGAGCCGCGTTTCCGGAACGTACGCTTTCACCCACATATCGTCGACGCGCAGCACGCGGATCACCGGCTGGTTCGGCGGCAAGAGATCCCCCTTGCGGACCGAGACGACCTCGATCAGGCAGCGCTCCGGCGCGATTACCTTCGCCTCCGCGAGATTCGCTTCGATCTCCTTCAGCTTGCCGCGCGACTCAATCAAGCTCGCTTCCGCGAGCAAAATATCTTCCGGCCGCGTGCCGGCGTAGAGCAGATCGTAATGCGCCTGCGCCGCGGCGACTTTGCCGAGCGAACGTTTGTGCGTGGCGTTCGCCGATTCGAATTCCGCACGGGTGATCGTCTTGTCTTCGTAAAGTTTTCGATAACGTTCCAGGTCCTTCTCGGCGAGAGTCAGGTCGGCCTGCGCGGCTTCGAGATCGCTTTTCGCCTGGCGGATTTCTTCCTCGCGCGAGCCGTTTTTGGCCTTTTCGAGATTCGCCTCGGCCCATTTGACGCGGCTGATCTGCTGCTGATGTTGCGCTTCCAGCTCCGGCGCTTCGAAGCGGACGAGAAGCTGACCCGGTTCGGCGATGTCGCCTTCACGAATCAGGACTTCGGAGACGCGTCCGCCGACTTTAGACCCGAGGCGGACTTCCTGGATTTCCACGACGCCGGAGACCGTCAGTTGCTGCGGCGCCAACCAGGCGGGGTAGTAGTAAGCCGCGGCCATCAGCGCGGCGGCAAGACACAGAATCCCTACGAATTTCCACAGCAATTGCATGTTCGGCACGAATGGTCGAAACTGATTTCACCCATCATAGTCCTGCAAATCGCGGACGCCTAGTCGTTGTTTTCGCCTTCTCAGATCGAAGAATCTCACCGCGTCTTCGCGGGTAGGAGATTCCCAGTTTCAAGACCGGTCTGGAACTCGCTCATGTCGAAGTCGTGGCCTCCCCCGCGAAAAATCTGGCGTGGTATCGCTTTCGCCGTCATTGTGCTCGTCCTGAGCGGATTGCCCGTGCTGACGTTTTTCCAATGGGACAACGTCGGCGTCATTGTCGGCGTGGCGTGTTTTTATGTCGCCATCGCAATCGGCCTGCGGTCGCGGCTCATCATCGGCACGGTGACAGGGATCGGGCTGGCGCTGATGTTCGACAGCGGCGTGACGAGCCCCGATCCGCTGACGCGCATCTTGCAGCCGGTCTTCCAGGTGATCATCGGTCTCATCATCGGCCTGATCGCCGGTTACCTGTGGGATCAATCTTCGGCAGAAGTCGGATTGCCCGATCGCACGCGAAGAAAGAAACGCCCTTGAAGCTGGTGCCAAGTAGTGGGTGCCTCGTGTTGGTGAGTGGCGTGGCCTTACCTAGAATCCCGTAGTTTCTGGAGTTCGTTGAGCAAGTCCTCGTCAATTTGTTCAGGGAGTCTGACAAGAGAATCGATATCAATTTTCTTCGACCGTCTTTTCCACACACTTGGACGAAGGAGTCTATCAACGCGATGTGCTGGCTCAAAGAATGTGTCAGCATGTTTGATCCACAATGTTAGCGGAAAAAAATCTGGACAGTCATAAATAGGTGCGGGAGTGATTTCGGCAACCATCACTCCTCTGATTATTCCCATTTCTGAAACCTGCATGACGCTCAGGTATGCTATCGCGTAGGCCACGATGGAACCGAGAATCAAAGCACCAACGCAAAACACAATTCTTCGGCGACCATGTTTTGTGAATGGCCAATGCCAAATCGCTATTATTGGTACTTGGGCAGATTGCATAGCCCGATCCTCATGAGGAAATGAAAGCCCCCTCCGAACATTGTCCGGGGGATTCTGCTGATCGACAATCTCAGTATTTCACGGATTCCGTGCTTAACTCGCGGACCGTCCAGACGTGGTTCTCCGGTCCGCTTGTTCGCTTGCCGAGATGCCACGCCAGAATCAACTTGCTGGACCGCTCAATCTCGACGAACGTATGGGCGTCGCTGACGCCGTCAAACGGCCATTGCCAGGCGGAATCGGGCGGCATATGCTCAAAGGGCTGAAAATCGGTTCACACATCCTCGCCGCGGGCGGAACACAAGGACGGCCGCGGGGTTCACCTCTGCTGACGGGAAACTCGACATGACGCTGGTGCGAGCGCTGCTGGCCGGTCTGCTCCTTGGTGCTCCGTGGTGCGCGCTGCACGCGGACACGAAACTGGCGTTGAAATTCCGGCCGGGCGACGTCGTCGCGCAGGAAGTGCTCGAATCGGTGCAGGTCGACGTCACGCCACCGGCCGACAAGCGCGTCTTCACCACTCTCATCGAGCAGCGCTGGCATCTGGAATCGAAAACGGCAGCCCGCGAAGATGACGGCGGGGGAGAAGTCCACCAGAAGTTCACCCGCGTCGCGGTCACGCTGCAGTTGCCTCCGCCCGTCAGCAAGCGGTTCACGGTGGATACCAGCCGCGATGAGGAATCCGATGAGAAGATCGAAAACGACATGCGGCAAGGAATCAGCCGCGTCGTCGGCCTGGAGTGGATCTTCGGATTCAAGCCGAACGGCGCCATCCGCAAGGTGGAGCTCTCGGATGAACTGACCAACACGCTGGTCGAGAATCCGCAAGTCGGGCCGCTGACCGAAACGTTCAGCGACGCCGGCCTGCGGAAGTTGTCGGAACAGACGACCGTCACGTTTCCGGAGCAGGCCGTCAAACCGGGCCAAAGTTGGAAGCAAGTCGTCACCCGAATCTTCCCCGAAGGAAAGCTGACGACGACGCGAACGTGCACCTATGTCGGTCCGGTCGAAAACGGCTGGGAGAAGATCGGCGTGAAGATGCAAGCGGCCTACCAATCGAACAAGGACGCCAAACAACCGATGGAACTCACGGACAGCAGCGGCGGCGGTGAAGTGTTCTTCGATCCCAAGGCCGGCCGCATCGTCCGCAGCAAATTGACGCAAGTTCTCGAATTGAAAGTCGGCCCGCCGGAGCGCGAGGGAACTCAGAAGATCACGATGGTCAACACGCTGTTGCCCGAAGCCGACGAGAAGAAATCCAAAGACGAATAACCGTCTGACTCACGAGGCATCCCATGTCGATCGCCGCCCCTTTGCCTGGTGTGATTCGCGACAAACTTTCCGCGATGGATCGGCAGCAGCGGGAACTGACCTTCGTGCGGGGCCTGGGCGAATGCCTCTTGTTTTTCTGCGTCGCCATCGGCGCGTGCCTGTTTGCCGACCGGATGTGGAATCTCGATCCGGCGGTGCGTGCCGCGTTTCTGGCCGGCTTAGGGTTGCTGGGCGGCGGGCTCGTCTGGTTTCGTCTGATTCGTCCACTCGTGCGGCGGCAAAATTGGGCCGAACTGGCCGCCGCCGTGGAACGCCAGCATCCGGAATTGACCGAACGACTGACGACGCTGGTGGAATTGCAGTCGGACTCGCACCGCACCGGCTCGCTGCTGATGCACGAACTGCTGGCGAAGCAAACTGTCAAAGCAGTCTCGAAAGTCGATTTCAAGCAAGCGCTCCCCGCCCGACGATCGGTACAGCGGATGGCGTTGGGCGTGACAGCGTTGGTGCTCTTGCTGTCGCCGTTCTTCCTGCCGAACGTCCGCTACGGGCAGTCATGGAGCCGGTTGTTGAATCCGTGGGGGAATCACGCCTGGGGCAGCCGTCTGGCGTTCCACGTGATCGACGGCGACCGCGTCGTTGCCAAAGGAACCGACGTCACACTGCAAGCGCAGCTGATCGGCGAGCCGCCGTCCGAGAAATCGCCGCTGGAGGCGACGTTCCGCTGGGTTGACGCCACGGGCCGCGCTCATCAGCGGCTGATGGCGTGGAACGCCGAAGATCAGACGTACTCGTGGACGATGCCGCGCGTCGAGCAGAGTTTCCGCTTTCACATCACCAGCCGCCGGGCTGTGTCGCCGGACTATCACGTCACGGCCGCCGACCGGCCGAGCGTGGCCGCCGTGAGCGTCGACGTGCAGCCGCCCGGCTACACCGGTCTGCCGGCCCAAACGTTCGACGCGCTGGTCGGCAAGTTGACCGTGCCGGAGCAAAGCCAGGTCCGCTTCCGTTGGGAATTCGCCGAGCCGGTGGCCTCTGCCGCAATGCTCTGGCCGCAGCAATGGATCGCACCAGCGGATGATGACTCCGAACCGCAAGTTCAATCCCCGGAAATCGAACTGATGCTGTCCGACGACCGCCGCTCGGCGACGGCTCAACTCACTGCCGTAGCGAGCGGTCCGTTCCAGGTGAAATTGCAGAGCGATCTCGGTCTCGACAGCGACGAGCCGGCTCATGAACTGGCCGTCATTCCCGACGCGCCGCCGGAAATCTCCAGCGAGCGAGACGAACGCTTTGCGGCCGTGCGTCCGGACGACGTCGTGCCGGTTCCCGTCTCGGCCAGCGATGACTACGGCTTGTCGGCCGTGGAACTCCATTGGCAAACTTCCGCCGGCCAGGAGGGACAACGTGCCATTCCGCCAGAAGAACTCGCCGGCGCCGAACACGAGGGGATGCTGGAACTCGATCTCGCCGAATTGAATCTGCTCGAAGGGCAATCCGTCTCGTTGAAGTGGCGGGCCGTCGACAACCGTCCGATTCCCGGACCGCAGGAAGCCTGGTCCGACGCGTGGGAACTCTCGATCAGCGCACAAACCGATTCGCTGGAATCGCGGCAACTCGCCGCCGCACAGGAGCAACTGGAGGAACAGATCGCTGCGCTGGAAGACGCCGTCGCATTGCAGAAGCAAGCCGTGGATACCGAGCATCGTGAAGCGGCCCGCGACGCCGTCAAACAGGATCTGTCGCCGGAAAATCAGGCCGAGCTCGACCAGTTGCGCAAGCGGCAGCAGGAAATCCGCGACCAGCTGGAGCAATTGCAGCGTGAACTTGAGCAGCGCCCGTTCCTGGAAAAAGTTGCGGCGGAACACATCCCACAAATCGAGCGGCAACTCGCCGAGGCTCAGCAAAAACTGGATCAGGCTGCGAAAGCCGACGGCGCCCGCGAGCAGATCGAACGGCTCAGCCAGTCGCTCGATCAACTCGCTCAGGCGGAAGATCAACTGGCCAAGCTGAAGCAGGAAGCGAAGGCCCTCGCGGCGCTGGAACAAGAACTGTCCGAGTTGGGACGGCTGGCGCGCGACGCGGAGAAGCTCGCGGAACGGGCCGAAAAGATGGAACAACGGTCGAACGCTACGACCCCGCAAGCGACAAATTTGCCTGAGCAAAACAATCGATCGTCGAGCTCCGAGGAAAAACGTGATTCGGAGCTGGCGGGTTCGCAACCACCCACTCCCGAGGAACTCGACGCGCTCCGTCAGGAAACCGAAGAAGTCGCCGAACATCTCGACGACCTTTTGCGGCGCCGGCCGGAACTGCTGGAAGCGGCTCGGCAACACGAACTCGAACGCCTGGCCAAGCTCGCGGAGATGGCCGAACGCCTCGCCGAGCCGCAGGGACAACTCGCCCAGGCGCTGGCGCAGGAAGCCGAACGCGGCGAGAAACCGTCAAATGAAGAACCTGCTGCGAACAACTCATCGGATGACAAAGCCGCGAGTTCGCCCAACGAACGCACTCCGGGAGAAAGCCCCCGCGGTGAGAATGCGGCCGATAATTCCCAGCCGTCGAACGCACCCGCTGATGCCGCGCAACCGAACTCCCCCGCAAGCGAGAACGCGGAATCGTCGAGTCCGCCAAGTGATTCGCCAAAATCGAACGCGGGCAACAACGCCGGACAAGAAAAGCCCGGCGGCGATCAACCATCGCCAGAATCCCCCGCCGAATCCGCGGCATCACCGGCTAACGCACCGAACCAGAAGGCCGCGAATGCGGATACCGGCGAACAGCAACCAAACGGTTCGCCGCAGAAGCCAAACGAACTCGCTCCGGAAGAAAGTCCTCGCGGTGAGAACGCGGCCGACAATCCCGAGCCGTCGAACGCCCCCGCTGATGCCGCGGAACCGAACTCGCCGTCGGACGGGAGCAAAGAATCGTCGAGTCCACCAAGTGATTCGCCAAAATCGAACGCGGGCGACAACGCCGGACATCAGAAACCCGGCGACAATCCCCCCTCGCCGCAATCCCCCGCCGACGCGCCGAACGAAAAGGCCGCGAATGCGGCCCCGAGCGAACAGCAACCGAATAGTTCGCCGCAACAGCCGAACCAACGCCAGGCGTCGCCGCAGAATCGGGAACTCGCGGAACAAATCGCCAAGGCTGCGCAACAACAGCAGCAACTGGCCCGCGAAGCGGCTCGTTTACAGCGCGATGCCCAGGACGCTGCGGCGAATGAAGCGGGCCAAGCTCCACCGAACAACGATGCCGCGGCGCAGCAAAGTCCGCAGCAGAAATCGCTATCCGAGTTCGCCCGGCAGGCGCAGGCCGCGGCGCAATCCGCGCAAGCCGGCGACTTGAAGCAGGCCGCCGCGCAATCCGCCCAGGCGAGTCAATCGGCCAGCCAGGCGTCGCAGCCCGCGGCGAATCAGCCGAAGTCGCCGTCCGAGAAACAGGCGGGCCAACTTGCCGACCGGCAGCAGGCGCTCGCCGATAAGCTTCAAAAGCTGGCCGAGTCGCCCGAGGCGCGCCGCACCGCGCAGCAGCAGAGCCAGCAGCAGATGAACCAGACGGCGGAGTCGCTCAAGAGAGCTCTCGAGCAATCGGCCCAGAAGTTGTCGCAGCAGCCCCTGGATTTGAAGAAGCCCAGCAGTTCCGCCTCCAGCGCCTGCCAGTCGTGCCAGTCCGCCGGCAACGCGATGAAACAGGCGTCGCAGGCGCTGGCTCAAGGGAATTCGTCGCAGGCGGGACAGCAGGCGCAGGCCGCCCAACAGCAATTGCAGCAAGCCGCGCGGCAGGCGAGCGAGGCGGCCGGCGAGAAACCCGCCTCCTCTCCACAAGCGGCGAAGGTTCCCGGCAACGCCGCCAGCCAAGTCGCGCAGGCCGCATCGCAACTGAAACAAGCGCAGCAGAACCTTCAGCAAGCTTCGCAGCCGGACGAGAAATCGGGCGAATCGCTGCCGCCGAAATCCGGCAACTCCTCGGAGTCCTCAAAGCCGGGATCGTCTGAGAAAGGCTCCGCGAAAGAATCGTCCTCTTCGGAAAGCGGCAAGCCGTTGTCCGCTTCAAAACCGGAATCGAAGCCCAACGAATCCCCGCCCAGCGAAAAGAATTCCGTGGCGAAAGAATCTGGCCAGGAATCGAAATCGGGCAGCGGTGAAAAATCCTCGCCAGAGTCGTCGTCATCGAGCGAATCGCAACCGTCCAAATCGGGTTCGTCTCCCTCTCCCAAGTCAGAATCGAAACCCAGCGAATCTTCGTCCGACGAAAAGAATCCCGCGGCGAAGGAACCGTCCCAGGAATCGAAACCGAAAAGCGGTGAAAAACCTTCGCCTCAGTCATCGCCCAGCGAGAATTCGAGTAAATCGCCGGAGTCAAAAGCGGCATCTTCGTCCAAGAAAAGCTCTGCGGAATCCGGCTCAAAGTCGGGATCGAAATCCGGCGAATCGTCGTCGAGTGGAAAAGGTTCCTCAGGGAAGGGGTCGGGACAGCAAGCAGGGTCTGGCTCGGGATCTGGCCCAGGGCAGCAGTCGGGTGACGGTCAGCAACCGTCATCGGAATCTTCGTCGAGTGGACAGTCTGGCAAGTCGCCGGATACGGGATCGTCGTCCGGAAAAGGCGCCGAGGGAGGAACGCAGCCTTCCGAGAGCGGCAAACAGACCTCTTCGCAACCGGGATCGCTGCCCGGCGAATCCAGAACGCGCGAAAAGAGTCCCCCGGTTCAAGCCTCCTCCCCTCTGGGAAAATCGTCGAGTCAGCTCCGCCAGGCCGCGCAGGCGTTGGCGGCGGCGAGCAAGGCGCGCCCCTCCGGAACGCCTGGCAAACCCGGCTTGGGAAATCCCGGCCGATTGCGTCCGCAGTCCCCTCCCAACGCGAACGTCGCCGACAACTCGACGTCTGAATCCGGCGATGATACGCCGCCACCCGAAGGCTTCGTTCCCATGGGCAACGGTTTTCTCGGCAACGCGGACGGTGACGCCGCGCTCGCCGTGTCGCCCAAAGCCGGCATGCGGAATTGGGGCCGGCTGCCGAAGAACCTGCAAACGGAGATTCGCCAGGGCTCGGCGAAGAAGCCGCATCCGGAATACACGCGGCAGATCAAACGCTACTTCGAAAAGATCGCCCAGCCCGCCGACAAATGAGTTCTATCATGATCGCGCATCGCTTGCCGATTAGCGGTCTCATCGCGCTGCTGCTATCGCCGATTCCCCTCCGCGCCGCCGATGAAACCGACGCGAAGGTCGATCAAGCGGTCGTCCGCGCCCTCGATTTCCTCGTCGCGCAGCAGAAACCGTCGGGCGGTTGGGTGGTCGACGCGTTCGGTGGCGAAACGACGAGCGCCACGTCGCTCGCCGTGATGTCGTTTCTCGCCGCCGGCCACGTGCCGGAAGAAGGCCCGTATGCCCCGGCGATCCGCCAGGGCATTCAGTACGTGCTCGATCAGCAGCGGCCCGACGGACTCGTCGTCAGCCGCAACGGACACGGGACGATGTATTGCCACGGGATCAGCACGCTGATGCTCGCCGAGGTCTGCGGCATGCTCGCCGAACCGCAAGAGACGGCGTGCCGCAAAGCCTTGGAGCGTGCCGTCAAACTGCTGATCTCCGCGCAGGAAGTGAAGAAGGACTTCCGCAACGAAGGAGGCTGGCGTTACGGCCCGACGAGCGGCGACAGCGATCTCAGCGTGACCGGCTGGCAACTGCTCGCCTTGCGGGCCGCGAAGAACATCGGTTGCGACGTCCCGGCCGACAACATCGACGACGCCGTCTCCTACGTCCGCCGCTGCAACCAAGGGAACACGGGGGGCTTCGGCTATCAGCCCGGCGCGGGCGCGACGACCGTCCTCACCGGCACCGGATTGACGGCGCTCCAGGTCTGCGGCGCAGAGACCGACGACGAAAAAAAGCTCGGCCTGGCGTACCTCAAGACCCGGCCCCTCAAACCGCAGGATCCGTGGTACTACTACGGCGCGTACTACTGCTGCGTCGGCGGCTACAAGCTCGGCGAGGAGCCGTGGAAGGAACTGCGGCCTCTGTTCTTCGATGTCATCCTCTCCCAGCAACAGCCCGACGGCAGTTGGCGGGCCGACAACGGCAACGAAAAACAATTCGGCGCGATCTACCCCACCGGCATGGCTGTGCTGGCGCTGACAGTGGAATACGGGTACTTGCCGATTTATCAAAGATGAGCGATCAGCCGACTCCTCGTCGTTCTTGGCTCGCTGTCTGGAAGTGGCCGCCCTGGGTATGGGGCGCTGTCGTCAGCCTGATGCCCGTGGGATATCTTTTGCTCATTGCGCCAGCGGCGTATTGCTTCCATCGAGGGGGTGGTTTCGCAAATTCCGCGAGCCCAGTCGGCGTGAGAGCGTATCACATCGCAACATCGCCTGCCGTCAAATTGGCGCGGACTTCGAAAGCCTATCGAGATTTCATCGAGTTGGAATGGACCGTTCTGGAAGTGCTCTTTGGCGATTCTCCGGACAGGATGTGAGGTTCCATTGAGGATCGATCCCGGTGGCGCACCCGTCGCTTGCGCTTCCGGCTCGGACAGTTGCGGTTCGTGATTGCTCTTGGTGACTCTTTCCGCAACCGGTACAATCCGATGGCGGACGTCTCCAAACTGTAAAAGCCATATAAGCTTGCGGAGTTCAGGGTGCGGATTCTGTATCTCGACTGCCCGGCGGGCATCAGCGGCGACATGACGGTCTCCGCGCTCGTCGATGCCGGCGCGGACTGGGCGAAGATTCAAGCCGGCATCGCCTCGCTGGGATTGCCGGGCGTCGAACTGCAACTCACCGAAACGATGCGCGGCGGCTTTCGGGCGAAACATCTGAACGTCCGGCATCCGGAGCAGCATGCCCACCGGCATCTCGGCGACATCGAGCAGATTTTGAACCGGTCCGACGTCCTTACCGAAAACCAGTTCGATCTCGCGCTGCGGATTTTCCGCGCCGTTGCCGAGGCCGAGGCCAAGGTGCACGGCTCGACGGTCGATCAGGTCCATTTCCACGAAGTCGGCGCGATCGATTCCATCGTGGACATCACGGCGGCGGCGATCGGGTTCGACCTGCTCCAGCCCGATGAGATCGTCTGCTCGCCGATTCCCACCGGCCGCGGCTTCGTGAAGATCGCGCACGGCACCTGCGCCGTCCCGACGCCCGGCACCGCCGAACTGCTGCGCGGCATTCCGCTGGCGGATGCGAACATCGAAGCCGAACTCACCACGCCGACCGGCGCGGCGATTGTCAAAACGGTGGTTGATCGGTTTGCCACAGGGCTGCCGGAGATGGCCATCGAAGCGATCGGCTACGGCGCCGGCACACGCAACATGGCCGAGCGGGCGAATCTCCTGCGGATCTTTATCGGCAACGCGGAAGCCGACGGCGAAGTCGATGAAGTCACGCTGCTGGAAACCAACCTCGATGACGTCTCGCCGGAGATCATCGGCTACGCGAAGCAACGGCTGCTGGCGGCCGGCGCGCTCGACGTCTATTCCACGTCGATCCAGATGAAAAAGAACCGTCCCGGCACGCTGCTGAGCGTGCTGTGCGCTCCGGCCGACGCGGCGAGGCTGGAAACGATTCTCTTCCAGGAAACGGAAACGTTCGGCGTCCGCCGGCAGACGCTGCGCCGCAGCAAGCGGGCCCGCACGGCGTATACGGTCGAGACCGAATTCGGCCCGGTGCAGGGGAAACTCGGCTGGCGTCACGGCGAACCGGCCGTCTTCACGCCGGAATTCGACGCCTGCGCGAAAATCGCCGCCGCGCATGAGGTCTCGCTCAAAGACGTCTACCGCGCCGCGGAGATCGGCTTCCTGATGTCGCTCGACGAGACCGAAGGCGAACACGACCACGATCATGCACACGACCACGATCACTCGCACGATTGCGGCGATTCCCACGATCACGAACAGGATCACAGCCACGATCATTCTCACGATCACTCGCACGACCATCACCATGATCACCATCACGACCACCACCACTGAGACGGTTCCCGACCCGACCTGAAATCTCAGAGTTCAACTCGCCCCACCACCTACAACCCGCAACTTCCCCATGGAACCCTGGCAACTCGCGCTGTTCATCCTCGGAGCGCTCGCGATCGCGTATTCGCTGCTGCGCGGCGGACGTGCGCGGCCGGAAGCGCGGGGGAAGGATTCACTCGCCGCCGCCGCGGACGACGTGCATCGAGTGGAATCCTCGGCGCGGGGCATCGTGCAGAAATTGGAAGTCCGCGCGTACGACTACAGCCGCGAGGTCGAGGCCCGCATCGACAATCGGCTGGCGGTGCTCGACCGCTTGATCGTCGACGCCGACCGGGAAATTGAGCGGCTGCAGGCGATGCTCGCCGAATCGCGCCACACGGCGTCCGCCGACCGCGATCTGACGCGGGACGAGCAGCAGCGCTGTTTCGCGCTGCGGGAGGCGGGGTTCGACCTCGCCGAGATCGCCCGCTGCCTGCACGCGTCGCCGGCCAGCATTCAGCGGGCGCTCAACGAATGGCAATCGCCGGACCGCCGCGCAGCCTGAGAAACAGCGGATATCGGACCGATGCCTTTCCCATCCGCTATCCGCTCTCCGCTCTCCGCTCTCTGGATCACGCTTCTGCTCTATGGCGCGGTCGCCGCTCCGGTGCCGGGCGTCAACGAGCCGCATTACCTCGGCAAGGCGAAACATTTCTGGGACGCCAGCTGGTGTGCGGGCGATCTCTTGTATGCATCGTCGAACGCCCACGCGGTCTTTTTCTTCGTGACCGGCTACTGGGCGAAATGGCTGTCGCTGGAACAACTGGCCTGGATCGGCCGTGTGATCGGATACGGGCTCTTGGCCCGCGGCTGGCAGCGCACCCACGCGGCGTTAGGACTTGTCGGCTACCAATCATGGTGGTCGCTCCTCGGCTTTCTGATGCTCGCCAGCTTCGGCAACCTCTCGGGCGAATGGCTGGTCGGCGGCATCGAGGGAAAAGTTTTTTCCTACGGGTTTCTCCTGCTGGCGTTCGCCGATTGGCAAAGCGAACGCTTAATCCGTGCGGCGTTGTGGGCCGGACTGGGCATCAGCTTTCATCCGGTCGTGGGGGGGTGGGCCGTGCTGGCGGCGCTGCTCGCAGGTGTGTGGGGCCTGCGAACCTGCCAGCATTCTTGGGGGACGCTGATCGGCGCTGCGAGCGTGTTGATCCTGGCGTCGTTGCCGGGGTTGATCCCCGCGTTGCAGATCGTCGCGGCGCCGGACTCGCCCGGCGTTCGACTCGACGGGACCTATCTGCAAGTCTATAACCGGTTGAAACACCATCTCGACCCGATGACGTTTTCGTGGCGGAGCTGGGCCGGATATAGCGCATTGCTCAGCCTGACGGTCGTTCTGCATCGCAGTCTGACTGTGTTGGCAGCCGGTTGTACGTGGTGGAAGATCGTGTGCTGGTCCGTCGCGTTCGCACTCGTCGGATTGATCGCCGGCTGGGGCGACCGGCCGGCTAGCGAATTGCCAGCCTATCTCAAAACACAGTCGCTCTATCCCCTGCGGATGTATCTGCTGAAGTTCTATCCGTTTCGTTTATTCGATGTGCTGTTGCCGATGACGGCGGCAATAGAAGTCACGTTGATCGCTTTCCGGTGGATGTCAACTCGCTCTCTCACAACGCAAAGACTGGGTGCGGTTTTCGCTGGATTGCTGTTGTTCGCGGGGATTGCCGGCGGCGAATGGCGCAAGGCGCAGTCTCACAAGCCGACGGTGTTCGATTCACTGGAGTGGGTTGACGCGTGCGAATGGATCAAGCAGCACACGCCGCCGACGGCGCTGGTGCAGACGCCGGTTTACAATCAGAATTTCAAATGGCACGCCGAGCGGGCCGAGTACGTCGCCTACAAGGATGTTCCGCAGGACAACGCCAGCCTCGTGGAATGGAATCGCCGACTGCGATTTCTCGACAAGTGGTACCGCGAACACCGCGCAGACGGCAGTTACAGCAACGACGAGTTGCGGCAATTGCAGGCGGAAACCGGCATCACGCACGTCCTCACCGATCGGCTCGGCCCGTTCAAACTGAGTCCTTGCTACACGAACGGCCGATTCCGAGTGTACGATTTAATGGACTTGGATTCGCTTCCTTGAATGTCGCGGAGTTTCCTGTGTTCGCTTGCCGTCTCATCCTTGGATTGCTCCTCGCCGCGCCGGTGTGTGTCGCCGATGACAAACTCCGCTCCGGTGACGACTGGCCTATTTTTCTCGGGCCGCAGGGGACAGGCGTTTCGCGGGAAACGAATCTGCTCGACCAGTGGCCCGACGACGGACCGCCGGTCGTCTGGACGAAAAAAATCGGGACCGGCTACAGCGCGCCGTCGGTGCTCGGCGACAAACTGGTCGTCATCCATCGGCCCAAAGGCGAGGACATCGTCGAATGTCTCCAGGCCGCCACGGGCGAGCCGATCTGGAAGTACGCCTATGAAACCGACTACTCCGATCCCTATGGCTACAACAACGGCCCGCGCTGCACGCCGCTCCTGACGAAAAATCGCTGCTACACCTACGGCGCGCAGGGGAAGCTGCTGTGCCTCGATCTCGCGAACGGGAAGAAGGTCTGGGAGCGCGACACCGCGACCGACTGGAAGGTGCCGGAGTATTTCTTCGGCTTCGGCTGCACGCCGATTCTCGAAGGAGGCTTGCTCATCGTTCTCGTCGGCGGCCAGCCGAATTCCG
>CAZDGB010000063.1:0-8219 GCA_964504645.1 uncultured Planctomycetaceae bacterium
GAATCCCCCGCCTTCCGCGACCGCACCGCCGAACTCGGGCTCGAACTCGGCAACGGCGCTTCGTGCTGGGTCGATGTCGACCAGGATGGCTGGACCGATCTGATCTGTGGCGGCGTCCTGTGGATGAACGACGCCGGCAAGAAATTTACGCGAGGAGCGGATGGCTTGTCGTCGGTGACGGCTGCCGACTTCGACAACGACGGCCGCATCGATCTGTTTTCCTGGTCGACGTTTCTGGTCTATCGCAACACCGACGGCCGGAACTTCGAGCCGATCGAGATGCCCGAATTACCGCCGTGCGTCTCGATGGGGGCATGCTGGGGCGACTTCAACGGCGACGGTTTTGTCGATTTGTACATCGGCGGCTTCGAGGACTGGGACAAGAACATCACCTATCCCAATTTCATTCTGATGAACGAAGCCGGAAAATCATTCCGGCTGGCGTGGAGCCAGGAACGCTACCGGTCGCGCGGCGTGTCGGCGTGCGACTTCGATCAGGACGGCGACCTCGACGTCTACGTTTCCAATTACCGCTTGCAGCCGAATCAACTGTGGCTCAACGATAGCCACGGGAAATTTCGCGACGCGGCGAAGGAAGCCAACGCTGTCGGGACGTCGCCGGGCTTTCGCGGCGGGCATTCGATCGGCGCGGCGTGGGGCGACTTCGACAACGACGGGCTGTTCGATTTGTTCGTCGGCAACTTCGCCCATGTCGATGACCGCGGCGACCAACCGAAATCGCGGTTCCTCAAAAACCTCAGCACGACCGAGAAACCGGCGTTCGACGACCGCGGAACGTGCGGCGTGTTCTATCAGGAATCGTATGCGTCGCCTGCCGCGGGAGATTTCGACAACGACGGCCGCCTCGATTTGTTCTTCACGACGGTCTACGGCGTTGCGTCGTTCGGGCGGCCGAATCATCCGGTGTTGTTCCGCAACGTGGCCGAGTTCGAATTCGCCAATGTCACACAGGCGAACGGCCTCGGCGAGTTGCCCCCGACGTCGCAGGCCGCGTGGGCCGACTTCGACCACGACGGCGATCTCGACCTCGTCACCGCGGGGAAACTCTTCGAGAATCAAACTACGGGGAAACACTGGCTCGAAGTGCGTTTGGAAGGCGACGGCCAGACAGTGAATCGCTCGGCCATCGGCGCACAGGTTCGCGTGATTCAGGAGAAAAGCGTGTTATCGCGTCAGGTCGAAGCCGGCACTGGCGAGGGAAATCAGAACGATCTAACATTGCACTTCGGATTGGACGACGCGCAGGAGCCGACGAATTTGGAGATTACCTGGCCGAACGGCCGCAAACAGCGGCTGGATAACGTTGCGGTGGATCAGATCATCACCGTTCGCAAGAACGACGGCCCATAAAACAAAACCGCACCCGTTTCAGGGTGCGGTTCCGCTGCACGACATCCGGCCGTGCAATCTGGTGGTTTCGCGGCCAGGTTGTTCGCCCGGCTTACGGCTCTTTGGGAGTGGGCGGCGCGGGAACTGTACGCTGCGGAATCGGTTCCGGCCGCGGCGGGAAGTAGACGCTCGGCGAAAATTCGTACGGCTCGCCGATCAAGTCTTTCCAGACGGCCAGTTGCTCCTGAGACAGCGTGCTGGCGATCTGATCTTCCATGCGATGTCGGGCGTGCTTGAGTTTCCGCATGGCGGATGGCCGATCTTTGGAGAACGCCTCCCGTATCTCGGCGGCTTCCTCATTCCAGGCCCGATCGTATCGCAGCAGTTGTTCGAGCTGGGCCGACGAGAGATTCAATTGTTCCCGCAGCGCCGAGTCACGGAAGACACCATAGCCTTGGTATTGGCGATACAACTGCTCGTACCGCTTGCGGTCGCGCTCGCTGG
Source organism: uncultured Planctomycetaceae bacterium (assembly GCA_964504645.1). Classification (GTDB taxonomy): domain Bacteria; phylum Planctomycetota; class Planctomycetia; order Planctomycetales; family Planctomycetaceae; genus CAZDGB01. The sequence goes on from CAZDGB010000063.1 coordinate 1,855, forward strand.
TGATCACGCTGTCGAGGCTGCGCGTGAACGAATCATCGAATTCCTTTTCAATTTCCGCGATCCGCGCCCGCCGCGCATCTTCCACAAGTTCTGCATCAAGCGCTCGCAGAGCGGCGTCGTAGCGGTTCCACGATCGGTTGTAGTCGGCTTCCAGTCGACTGTATTGACGTTTGTTGACGTTGACGTGAGCTAATAAATCCGGGTCTTTGAACCACGGTATCTGCCGCCGTAACGATTCCACTTCAGCGCCGTTGGCCGCGCCATTCAAGGTGATCTGAGCGGAAGCCGGTACGGGCGCAATCCACACGGCACTACCGAGCGCGAACGTCAAGGCTCGAAAAACAGATGACCAGTTCAACATGGGTTGCCTCCTGTAAAATCCAATTGCTCGTTAGATCAGGATGCAAGCACCGTGCCAAATTTTGTCGGGACGTGCGGGGCCGCACATTTCAGACTGTCCACTCGTGTGCAGCAGGGATAAAATCTGACCGATGGGTCAACTGTGAGCCAGGGTGGATCAAAGAAATCCAGGTGCGCCGATGCCTTTCCTACACCGAGCGCCAAACCTTTCACGGCGTCAGCTTTTGAAGATTGGCGGTCTCGTCTGGAGCGGCGTGTCGCTGCCGGAGTTGTTGCGAGCCGAGGAGACGCCGCACACTTCCGCCAAATCGCCGCGTTCCTGCCTGTTCATCGTCCAATATGGCGGCGCGAGCCATATCGACAGCCTCGACCCCAAGCCTCTCGCGCCGGCCGAAATTCGCGGGCCTTTCCAGCCGATCGCCACACGCACGCCGGGCATGGAGCTCTGCGAACTTTTGCCGGCGCTCGCCCAGCGTTCCGATCGCTTCGCCGTCGTGCGTTCGATGACGCATGGCAATCCGGGACACGACGGCGGCATGCACGTCGCGATGACCGGCCACTCGCTGCCGTTTACCGACACGCCGTACTTCGGCTCGATCGCGTCGTATCTACGGCCGGCGACGCGGAACATTCCGTCCTACGTCTGGCTGCAGAACCTCGCCGGCGACGTCGAGCCGCGCTACCTCCGCGGCGGCTCGCTCGGCATGGCGCACAGTCCGCTCCGCGTCGGCACCGATCTCGACAACCCCAGTGCGGAGACGTTTCGCTTCACCGGTTTCGACCCGTTACCCGGCACCACGGCCGCGGCTCTCTCGGCACGTCAGCGCTTGCTCACATCCTTGGAACAGTCGCGCACTGTCGGCGAGTTAGCGCCCGTTGCCTTCGGCCGATTCCAGGAAAAAGCGTTGGAACTGGTGACCGGCGCGGAGGCCCGTGAGGCGTTCGATCTCGTGCGGGAAACTCAACAGACGCGCGACCGCTACGGGCGGCATGCCCTGGGACAGAACCTGCTTATGGCGCGGCGTCTGATCGAAGCCGGCGTGCGGCTGGTCAGCGTGACGGCGTGGTGCGGCGTGGCGGAGGGAGAGAAATTCACCAACGTGCAGACCTGGGACATGCACGGCCCGTCCGCCGCCCCACATATCGGCAGCATCTTCGGAACGGGAACCTACGGATTGGGACACGCGTTGCCCCGCGTCGATCAAAGCGTCTCGGCCCTGCTCGACGATCTGTCCGATCGCGGCTTGCTGGAGAGTACGCTGGTGGTGCTGGTCGGCGAGTTCGGCCGCGCGCCGCGCATCTTCCGCGAAGGCCGCGACCACTGGCCGGCATGCTATTCCGCGCTGCTCGCCGGCGCGGGCGTTCCCGGCGGACTGGTCTACGGCGCGTCGGATGCGCAAGGGGGCTACGTCCAGGACCGCCCGGTTCCGCCGGAGCGCTTCGGCGCCACGCTGCTGACGGCCTTGGGCATCGACCCGGCGACGCGCCTCAGCCCCGACGGCTTCACGATGCCCGCCAGCATCGGACAGCCGGTAAGCGAACTGCTGGCAGGGTAAACCCGTCAACCATGGACACGATAGCCGAGCGAGATGAGCAGTTCGCGAATGCGGTCGAGATGCGTTCCTTGAATTTCGAGTTCACCGTCTTTGAGCGTCCCGCCCGCTCCGCAGACGGATTTCAATTTTCCCAATAACGCGGCGAGCGTTTCATCCGCGTCCTCTAAACCGCGAACGACGGTGACAACCTTCCCCTTCTTGCGGCGCTCCACTGTCAGCCGCGCCGTCTGTTTGCCGGGAGGAACAGCCGGCGGCGACTCCGGAGGGCACGTACATTCCTCCAACAACTGTTCGCATCGTTCGCAACGCGGCGGCCGATCAAACGGAGTTCCCTCGAATAACCGCATCTTGAGACTGTTCCTTCGCGAGCCGCCTGCTCTTCTCGGGATTCGATTGAGTTTGCCTGAGGCGGCGGGTCAAGGGTATGGTACTACTAAGCTCAGAAAACATCGCACGCAATTTGTCGAGGCGGGAACGTTTAGTGACGAATCTTCAGGCCGTCCTCCGAGTGACACTGTCTTTAGCACTCGCCGTGGTGGTTCTACCATCCGTCGCCGAGGACTCGACTTCATCGCCGCTGGAAGCCCGCTTTCGCGAAACCGTTCGCCCCTTCGTGGCGGCGCATTGCCTGAAGTGTCACGGCCAGGAGAAGCCCGAGGGGGACCTCGACCTGAGCCGGTTCACAACGGTGCAGTCCGTGGCCCCCGATCTGGCGCATTGGATGCTGGTTCTCGAGCAATTGGAATCGGGAGCGATGCCGCCGGAGAAGGCCAAGTCGCAACCGACGGCGGAAGCCCGAGTCGCCGTTATCAGCTGGATCAAGGAACTGCGCAAACTCGAAGCAGCACGGAACGCGGGAGATCCCGGCTTCGTGCCCGCACGACGGCTCAGCAATGCCGAATACGACAATACGATCCGCGATCTGACCGGCGTCGATCTGCGGCCCACGAAGGAATTCCCCGTCGATCCCGCCAATAAAGAGGGGTTCGACAACTCGGCCGAGTCGCTGGCCATGTCCCCATCGTTGGTGAAAAAGTATCTCGACGCGGCCCGGTTGGTTTCCGAGCATCTCTTGCTCAAGCCCGATGGATTGGCGTTCGCTCCGCATCCAGTGCTCGCCGACACCGATCGCGACAAGTATTGCGTCAAACAGATTATCGATTTCTATGCGATGCAGAAAACTGACTACGCCGATTATTTCCTGGCGGCGTGGCGGTTTCGGCATCGAGCCGCATTGGGTCGGCTGGAGGCGACGCTCGATCAATTCGCCGACGACAGCGGACTGAGCCGCAAATATCTGGCCGCGGTGGCCGCATTGTTGAACGGCGAATCGGAGAAACTCGGTCCCGTTGCGGTCGTTCAAACTCTGTGGCACGCGCTGCCCTCGCCCGGCGAGAAAGGCCCGGACGCGGCGCGGGCCGGTTGCGAACAGTTGCACGATTTCGTGGTCAAACTCCGGCAGCAACTCGTGCCGCAGATCGAGAATCTCACCGCTGCGCAGATCGGTCCCGGCTCGCAGCCGTTTGTGCTCTGGAAGAATCGCCAGATGGCGACGAACCGCCGACGCTACGTTGGGAATTCATCCAAGATCGCCGTGGACCAATTGGCCCTGAACGAGCAACTGGCGCAGGCTTTGGCGGCTCCGGAAGCTCCGGCGGAGCGAGAACAATACGAAGCCGGCTTCGAGAAATTCTGCCATCTCTTTCCCGATACGTTTGTCGTCTCGGAGCGATCGCGGTTCTGGCTCGGCGATGAAGACAAAGGGAACAAGGGACGGCTGCTGAGCGCCGGCTTTCACAGCATGACCGGCTACTTTCGCGACGACGGGCCGCTGTATGAATTGCTGCTCGATGAAGCCGGGCAGCAGACGCTCGACCGCCTGTGGCGCGAATTCGATTGCATCACCGGCGCGCCTATGCGGCAATACACGAGTTATCTCTGGTTCGAGCGGGCGGAAAACGGTTTCCTGCGCGGCGACCCCAAGCTCGATTTGGCCCCGCGCGCGGAAGACAAAGACGCCGCGTCGCCCGAAAAGCTGAAGGTGCTGACGACGTTGTACCTCGAAAAAGCGCGTGAGATCAAAACCGGCGACTTAGCTCTGCAGGCGATTGAAGACCAGTTCAAAATCTTCGCCGAGACGATTCATAAGTTCGAACAGGAACGTCGGGACGCCGAACCGCGTCACGTCGCCGCGCTACAGGATTTCGCCGAACGGGCTTGGCGGCGGCCTCTCGCCGCAGAGGAACGCGACGGCGTGGCTGGCTTCTATCGCCAGCTGCGCGAGCAGAATGGATTGAGTCACGAGGACGCCGTGCGGGATACGGTCGTCAGTCTGTTGATGTCGCCGCACTTCTGTTACCGGGTCGATCTGCCGGGCGTGGGAGACCGCGTCCGGCCGCTATCCGATTATGATCTGGCGAGCCGGCTGAGTTATTTCCTCTGGGCTAGTGCGCCCGATGCGGAATTGCTCTCGTGCGCTGCGGCTGGGGAATTGCAGCAGCCGGACATGCTGGTCCGGCAGGCACGGCGAATGTTGCGGGACAACCGCGTGCGCGGACTCGCCACCGAGTTCTGCGGCAACTGGCTCGACTTTCGGCGGTTCGAGGAGCACAACAGCGTCGACCGGTCGCGGTTTCCCTCATTCGACGACGCCTTGCGGCGTGCCATGTTCGAGGAGCCTATCCGGTTCTTTTTGGATGTGGTTCAGCATGACCGTCCGATCTCCGAGTTTCTGGAAGGACGCCACACGTTCGTCAACGCTCCGCTCGCGAAGCACTACGGAATATCTATGGCTGATGGCGCCGGTCCGGAAACGTGGATCCGCATCGACGATGCCGCTCCTTATGGTCGAGGCGGTTTGCTCCCGATGGGCGTGTTCTTGACGAAGAACTCGCCGGGCTTGCGCACCAGTCCGGTGAAGCGCGGCTATTGGGTCGTCAAACGGCTGTTGGGCGAGAACATTCCCGCACCGCCGCCGAATGTTCCCGATTTGCCGGACGACGAGGCCAAGCTCGGCGAATTGACTTTGCGCGATGTTCTGACCCGGCATCGGGCAGACAAAGCGTGCGCCGGCTGCCACGAACGATTCGATGCGATCGGCCTGGCGTTCGAAGGCTACGGCCCGGTCGGTGAGGCGCGCACGCTGGACTTGGGGAACCGCCCCGTCGATACGCGGGCCAACTTCCCCGGCGGCGGCGAAGGCATGGGCTTGGCCGGATTGCGAGACTATTTGAAAGCTTCGCGCCAGGAAGAGTTCGTCGAGAACCTGTGCCGTAAACTGCTCGCTTATGGTCTGGGACGCAGTCTGATTCCCTCGGATGATCAAACGGTCGCGACCATGGCAGCGCGGCTCGAAGCGGAAGAGGGACGTTTCAGCGCACTCATTGATGTGATCGTCGCCAGTCCCCAATTTCGGAATAAACGAATCGAAGAAATCGCGCAGGAGAATCGTTGATGTCTCGCCAGGAACAAGATTCGAACGTTCAACGTTGCGGCCCGAGCCGCCGCGCTTTTCTGCGCGGCGTCGGCGTGACGCTGGGACTGCCGTGGCTTGAGTCGCTCTCCGCGCTTGCGGCGACGCCCGAATCCGCCGGAACGCCGGTCTTTCCCAAACGCTACGCCGCGCTGTTCATGGGCTGCGGCGTCAACCCCGAGAAGTGGTGGGCCAAAGGGTCTGGGGCCGAGATGGAACTCGGGGGATGCCTGGAGCCGCTCGCGCCGGTGCGATCGAAGATCAATGTGATCACCGGCCTGTTCAACAAACGGGCGACGGGCGTGGGGATTCACCCCGGCCAGACGGGCAACATCCTCTCGGGCGCGCCGCTGCAGAAAGGGGCGGAGCTCAAGGGGGGCGTCAGCATCGATCAGATGCTGGCCCGGCATCTGGGCGAGGACACCGTACAGCCCAGCATGGTCCTGGGATGCGAGCAGCCGATCACCGGCTATCACGAGACGAATTTCTCGATGGCCTACAGCTCGCATATCTCCTGGCACAGTCCCACATCGCCGGTGCCGATGGAAGTCTACCCGTCGCTGGCGTTCGACGCATTGTTCGAGAACCGGGGCAACCGCCGCAACCAGAGCATTCTCGACCGGGTCCGCGAGGAAGCCGCCGGGTTGAGCCGCCGCGTGAGCGCAGGAGACCGGGCGAAGCTCGATGAATATCTTACCAGCGTTCGCGAAGTGGAGCGGCGGATCGTTCACATGCGGAAGGAAAAAGAAGCCGGCGACGCCCGCGCGGCGAAAGGAAGTCAGCCTGCGCTCACGATGGCCCGGCCGGAGAACGGCCTCCCGGAAGACGTCCGCGAGCACATGCGGCTGATGTGCGACCTGATCGCCCTCGGATTTCAGACCGACAAGACCCGCATCGCGACGCTGCTTCTCTGCCGCGACATCTCCGGCTTGTTCTATCCGTTCCTGGACGTCCGCGACGCGCACCACGGCGCGTCG
>CAZDGB010000063.1:8229-25703 GCA_964504645.1 uncultured Planctomycetaceae bacterium
CGGCTACAGGGCGGGTTTGTTCTCTGTGTGCGTGCCCGGCGCCCCCCCCCCCCCCGGCGCGCCCCACGACGACCGTTCCGCAGCGTATGAACGGATCACACAGTTCTATGTCGGCCAGTTCGCGTATCTCATTTCGCGACTGGACGCCATGCCGGAAGGGGACGGGACCGTGCTCGACCACACCTGCCTGCAGTTCGTGAACAGCATGTTCTCGGGCTCGAAGCACGATGCCAGCCAGGTGCCGTTGCTGCTCGCAGGCGGGCTGGGCGGGACGCTCGAAACCGGCCGCGTGCTCGACTACGCCGACCAAGGGGACGAGAACCGCAAGCTGTGCAGCCTGTACCTGTCGATCATGGACCGCATGGGAGTCCCGTTGCCCGAATTCGGCGATGCGACTGAACCCCTGACGGGCTTGTAGGCCAAAGACGATCGCTACTGACATACGCCCCCCACGATTTGCAAGGAAACCCATGCCAAAGACATCCTGCGCCGTGACTCGCGAAGAATTTCTGAACGATGCCAAGCCGGTGGAAATCACGATCAACGGCATCCCCATGACGGCCGAGGTGAAGGAATTCTCCACCGGGTCGCTCGGCTGGTATCTGAACGGCAAGACCAACCTCAAGGTCGGCGAGAAAACGGTCAGCGTGCAGATTGGCATGAACCTCACGATCGTCGGGTCGAAGGACTTGCCGAAAGCAAGTTAGCCGGTGACGATTCGCGTCGCCGTCACGAACCACGCTTTCGGGCCGCCTGGGCTGAACGTGAAATCCGGGAGATCGGGGTGAACCTCAAAACGCGTCGGTTCGATCGAGCCGAGTTTCCAGCCCCCGGCAAACGTGCGTTCCAATTCACCGCGTGAGATTCGGCGCGGACCGTGTTCCCCCGGCTCCTCATCGCTGAAACACATCAGCCAGAGCCTGCCGCCCGGCTTGAGGACCGCGGCGAGTCCCGCCACATAACGGGTTCGGTCCTCGTCGCGGAAGACGTGGAACAGTCCGCAGTCGATCACGTTGTCAAAGACGTCGGGAAACTCGTTCAACGTCAGCGCATCCCGGACCAGGAACGTCGCCGCGACGCCGCGCTCGGCGGCTTTTTGCTTGGCCCGAGCGATTGGCTCGGCGAGAAAATCGATCCCCGTGACTTCGTGGCCCCGCTGGGCAAAGAAGAGCGCGTTCTCGCCCGTGCCGCAACCGGCGTCGAGAATCGAACCCGCGATCTTGTCGGCGACTTGAAGGAACGCCGCTTGCGGCTTGCCGATGTCCCAGGGGGCTTTGCCGGAGTACAAATCGGCAAATGTGCTGCGGTCGGGAATGGCCATCGTCGTCCTCCTGAAATCTCCGAAGTCTATCGACCCGAAGAATTATAGTCGGATGTTCCGTTCCGACGCTTTAGGCGTCGAGTCCCAAGTCTTAGCGCGTCACGCGCGCCAATTGCAGGCCGTTGGCGAGCCAGGGCGCGGCGTAGATCGTCAGCAGGTGAATTCCGGCAAACGGTTCGAGCACGGCGTCCGACAGCGGCAAACGCATGAAGATGCCAGTCGCGAAGTAGACGATCGTGAAGATCAGCATCGACGTGCGCGGCCAGCCGGTTTGGCAACGCCAGATCGCCGAGAGCGGAATCAATCCCAAGCCGAAGAGAAACGCGAACGATAGCGGCGTTGGCGTCAACGTCGCGAAGAACCACGCCAGGCTTCCGAACGCCAGTAAGAGACAGATGCCCAGCGCGTTCGCGGCCTGCACTTGTTCGTCGGAGAGGGCGTGCCGGCCGTCCTTGTCGAGCCGCAAGAGCAGGTTGAACAGTGGATCGGCGATCCACGTCATCAAGGCGAACGCGATGTAGCCGATGAGCAGCGGCAATAGCCAGAGCTGCCATTCGGGGTTCGCCTGGCCGAACCGGGCCAACGCGTTGTAGCCGAAGAAGCCGATAATCACGACGACGAACTGCACGCGGACCGGGAGATGGGCCATCCAGAAGAACCACGCCAGCATCCAGCGATAGAGGATGTTGCGGGCCTTCAGCGATTCGACGATCCCCTCGCGGGCCCAGTCGCAAGTCGGGTCGATCCGCAGCGACTCGCGGAAATGTCCGAGGGCCTTCTGCGGCTGGCCTTGTTGCAAGAGCGTCCAGCCCTGATTGGCATGCGTGAACGCGTCCTCGGGGTTGCGGGCCAGCACGGCGTCAATCGTTTGCCCCGCCTCATCCCGCTTGCCCAACCGCACCAAGGCCATCGCCCGCAGGTTGTTGCACGCCTCGTGCTCGGCGTCGAGCTGCAATCCCTGCTCGGCTGCGGCGAGTGCTTCCGTCCACTTGCGACGCTCTAAGAGAATCTGCGACAGGAGCGCGAAGAAGTCCGGCTCGTCCGGATCGATCTGGATCGCCTCGCGAATGGCGTCTTCCGCTTCGGCGATCCGCCGCCGCTGGAGCCAGACATATGCCAGCGTGAAATGCGGCGCCGCGGTGTCGGGGGCGAGACGGATCGCCGTCTGGGCCGCGGCGGTCGCCTCGTCGTAGCGTTCGAGTTCGATCAGGCAGCGGGCCTGAAGCGCATGGGCTTGCGCGTCGTCCGGGAACTCCGCCAGGTGCAACTGCAGTTCGTCGAGCGCTTGCTGCGGCCGCGACTGATCCAGCAGCATCGCGCCGCGGAGAAAGTGTTTCGACATGGTGGAGACGAGGCTTGAGGCGTGAGACCTGAGGCTTGAGGAATTGGCGCTGCGTTACAAGTCTGCGGTCTCACGCCTGAAGTCTCAAGCCTCGCGCCTTAGTCGGCGTTGCGCCGCGCGGCGGCGGTGATGTCGACGTACCGGCAGACGCCGTCGTTGTCGTGGGCGAGTTTCTGGAGGAAGTTGCCCGTTTCGCCGCGGAGCGCGGGGCCGATGCCGAATTCGATGCAATGGATATGGGTGCGGCCGCCGTTGCGTTTCTTGATCTCGTCCAGTTCGCGGGCCGAGAGCCGCGGTTCCCCGGAGTCGGTGAGGACGTACATCACCTCAGGGCTGAAGCTGAGGGCACGCAGGATGGCGAGGAGATGCTCGGTGCCGCCGTCGGGCGGAATCCCCTGCACGAACTGATGTGCCTCGATCTTGTTGTGGTCGGTGGCGAAATACAGCGGCTTCTTCGGAGGGTTCTTCAACGACATCACTTTGGGCTCTTCGTTGTAGAAGATGATCTGGAACTGCTGGCCGGAGTCGAGCGAGTTGAGGCTCGCGATGAGCGCCCCTTTCGCCTGGCCGATAGCGTTGTGGCTCGACATGCTCGCCGACGCGTCGATGACGTAGACCACGCGGGTGGCGTTGTCGCTGACTCCCATGAACGACGTGCCCAGGATGCCGTTGCCCGCGCCGAGGCCGGCCCCCGTTCCGGTGCCGGAACCGGTTCCCCGACCGTCGCCTTTGCCCTTCAACCGGCCGCTGCCGCTCCCCTTGAGAAGTGCTTTTTGATCGGGCAGAACGCTGGGCATCGCCGAACCAGGGCTGACGCCGGGCCGCGATTCGATCTGCGGCAACGCCGCCGCGAACGAAGGCAAATCGGGCGAGTCCGGCACGGCGTTTTTCGGCGAGAGCGCATCGCGGACGACGGACGGCCCCTGGTCCGATTGATCAGCCGCGGGGCCGACCGATATCCCGGCGCCGCCGCCCGGTTCCCGGAAATCGCCTCCTCCCTGGATGATGACTCCGATCTCGCCGCCCGTAAGGCCATGGCCGATGGCCGGCCGCAGAGGGGAAAATGGCACCCACCAGATCAGGAGCGTGAAGAGCGCGACGTGGAAGAGAGCGGACAGCACCCAGCTCGGCAACCGCCGCTGGTCCGCTCGCTCGTCTTTCCGCACCGCCGCCGACATGGACCGAACTCCGCTACGCACGCTTCCGGTGTACCAGTTTTCCGTCCGGCTGTCAGCGCCGGTCTGGCCGGTTAGCCGCGACACGGTAGCGGAGCGTTCCTCTGCGGAAAGCCTCCGCGTTGCGCCTAACCAGAAAATGTCATTCGTCCGCGGTGATCTCGGCGACGCGTTCGATGGCAATGATCTCGTGCGTGCTGGGGACGTAATCGTCACGGATTTCCGTGGGGGGCGACGGCTGGCAGTAGAGACCGATCGCCTCGCCCTGCGCATTCAGCACGGGGCTGCCGATCCAGTTGTCCTTCGGCAAGGCGTCTTTGAACCTGGCCAGCCAATGCCGGACGCCGTCGCCGCCGGTGGGGACCTTCACCTGGATCTGTCCGGTAATCGTCGTCGCCGCGAGCGCCGCGTCGGGATCGGCGAGCAGTTCGTCTTTCGGAAACGGCAATCCGATCAGCTTGATGGTCGCCCCCGGCCGCAGCGTCGTGAGATCGTGAGCGACTGGCAAGACGTGCGGCAAATCCGCATCGACTTCCAGAATCGCCAGGTCGTAGTCCAATTGCTCCTGCAGCGCATCGAGCAGGCGGTTCTGCGCCGCGAGCATCTGCGACTGCATCGCTTCCGGGATCGATTCGTCGTCCGAATCATCCACGGTGGTCCATAATTCGTCGAGTTCCGATTTGGCCTCCATCGCCTTGGCCGAGACCTTGCGGTACTCGGGATGAATCAACACGTCCGTCACGGCGACGGCCGGCGCTTTGTCGACCGATTGCACGGTTACCTTCGGCAACAATTCCCGGTTTTGCTGCACGCCGAGGGCAACGCTGCCGCTCGTCACGAGCCGTCGTTTGTCGATGGCCCATGCCGCGCCGAGGCGGAACGTTTGATCCTGATCGGGGGCGCTCATCAGGACGAGGTACACGGCTGCCGGAAGTCTGTCCGCCGCGACCGGTTTTACGGCGGGCTGTTCGGGTTGTTTCGGCGCGGGATCGACGGGAGCCGCCGGCGCCAGAATGGGCGTCGTCACGAAACCGGGCGAAGACGGCGGATCGGGCTTCGAACGCGGCCACAACGCCATCGCCAGAAAACCGAGCAGCAACACCACGGCCGATAGCGCCAGCACGACGGTTTTCACATCGGACGGCGGGGCGCTCGATTTCGTTGCCGCAGGATCAGGCACGGCGAGATAGGCGCGCGACAGCGTCGGCACTGGGGGCGATTCGTCTTTCCCGTCGAAGTCTTTCAAAAGTTCCGGAGGAATATCGAAGACGTCGTTGTCGGGCTTCGCGGCGGCGGCCGGTTTATTTTCCAGAACCGGCTTTGCGAGGCGAATCGGTCCGGAGTCGTCGAGCAGTGAGACTTTTTCCGGTGCGGCGGCTGGAACGGCAGGCGACGCCGTCATGGGAACAGGAGCCGCGCCGTTCGGGCAGAACGTCAGGGTCGGGCCGGATTCGGAAAGATGAATGACGTCGCCGGGATTAAGCCACGCGACTTTCGTCGGGCGGCCGTCGCCGACGCGAATCGTCACGCCATCCGCCGCCTCAATGAGCCACCGCGTCGCGACGCGACGCAGCACGGCGTGCTTCGGCTGGACGCGCTGATCGCCGGCCAGCGACAACGGCGCGGCGGCATCGCGACCGATGGCGATTTCCTCACCCGCGAATTCAATCTGCCGCGATTCGAGACCGATGACGATCATGGGCTGAAGGTTCCAAGTTCCAAAAGCCAAGTTCCAAACGAATTCCAAATCTCAAATTTCAAGTTTCAACTGAGAGCCAAGACCAGCAATTTTACTTGGAACTTGGTTTTCATTGGAACTTGTTTGGAACTTGGCTTTTGGAACTTGGAACTTACTTCCTCTCCGCCACCTGATCTTCGCCCACCGCGACGTACAGGTCGCGCATCATGTGGAAGAGTTGCTGATAGGCGGGCTCTTCGCCGGGGAGGGCGGGGGCGAATTCCAGTCCGTTGCGGGACATGTGCGTGAGCAGCGAGACGAGGTTGCTGCCCTCGTAGCGGAGCGAGTCGTTATTGAGCGCCTTCACGCCGACTTCGCGGATGCGGTACAACTCGCCGGCGAGGCTCTGCAGGAAGCGCTTCGCCAGGCCGTACTGCCGGTGGTCCTGCACCGATTTCAACCGGACGGCCCGCGTGTGATGCTGATAGAACGCCGCCGCGAGATCGTCATAGGTCTTGAACGTCACCTTGAGATTGTTCTCCAGGCTTTCGTCACTCGACGAGGCCATCATCACCATGCGGGCCGCTTCGAATTGATTCCGCTCTTTCTGGAACGTGCTGCTCCGCAGCGCGGCGGGCCACCAGTCGACATCGAGCGGCTTTCCTTCGTTCAGGCGGAAGATCGTGTTGCCGCTGGTGGCGAGGTCTTGCCGGACACGGAGTTGCTGGATCGTCTTCGGCGAGAGTTCCAATTGTTCGAGGGCACTCAGCGAGAACTCGGTCCCTCCTTCGCTGAACCGGTAGGCTAGGACGCCGCCGGCAAGCCGGTCGAGCAGAAAGTTCAGCGCCGTGCCATTCGGAATCGACTCTGCCGAGAGTTCCGGCAAATCGCGCAGCCGCCTCCACAGATGGCTGTTGCTGAGCTCCTGCTTCTGCGCGGCGGTCATGTGCCGCTTCATCCGCTGGGCTTCTCCGATCGAACGGCGATCCCAGTACGCCCGGACGTAATCGACGGAGTTCTTGATCTCCATCTCGACGGCTTTTGCACGGTAGTTGCGAGCGACTTCGAAATCGACCGAGGCTTCGCCGTAGGCCCGCAGCATGTTGGCCTCGGCGTTGACCTGGGCTGAGATCGCCGTGCCGGGACTGAATGCCGCGAGGCACCGTCCGCCGCGGCAGATTTGCGCGTCCGCCGTGGAGACGAATACCACGGTCATCGACAACGCCATCAGCATTGAGCGAGGGATGTTCACGGGAAGGCCCTTGGGGAGATGGATCGATTCAGAATATCATATCGTCTCTAGTAAATTCCCGACCGCCGCCGCTTCCCGACACGAAATTTCGGCTTCCTTTCACGTGCGATCTTGAAGGAGGGCCGGCTTTCAGAGCAAAGCCGGGCTTCCAGGATTTGCGTCCGCTCCCGACGCCGCAGTATAACATTCGATCAGACTGCTAGTTGCAACGATTTCTCCCCTTCAGGCGTCCGTTCATGTCGGGCGACGAATCCCCGCTGACCGGGTCGGTCACGGGCATTTATCAGAACTTCCGGCTGGGTGACGCGGCGGCGTTCCAGCAGTTGTGGGAGCATTTCCGACATCGGCTGCTGGGGCTGGCCCGCAAAACGCTCGCCGGCCGTGTCCAGCAGATGTCCGACGCCGAGGATGCCTTGCAAAGCGCGTTCGTCAGTTTCTGGCAACGTTCGGAGCGGGGCGAGTTCGGCGAGGAAATGAATCGCGACGACCTGTGGAATCTGCTCGGCCTGATGACCGTGCGCAAAGCCTTGAAACATCAGCGGTTCCAGCGAGCACAAAAGCGGGGCGGCGGCACGTCCGCCGCGGAAATTCCTGTCGAGCAGGTTCCCGCAAGCGATGACGCCAACGACTTCGCGCTGACCTGTGAAGAACTAATCCAGCAGTTGGACGACGATCTCCAGGTCTTCGCCGTGCTGCGGCTGATGGGCGAGAAAAACCGCGAAATCGCGGAGAAACTCGGCTGCACGGAGCGCAAGGTGGAGCGGAAGCTGAACTTGATCCGCGCCACCTGGGGTGACGAAATCGCCAAATGGACCGCATGATTTCGTGTCGGGAACCGCGACTCGTCGGGCATATACATCATCAGCGACGCTTCGCAGAAGCGTTGTGTCGAATTATCGCGCAAGAATTACGACGCTTCTACGAAGCGTCGCTAACGGAACATCATGTCGACCGTTCCTCAGATGCGCCGCATCGACGAAGTCTGCGACCGCTTCGAAGCGGAGTGGCTCGCCGGCCGGGGTCCGTCGTTGGAGGCGTACCTGAAATCCGTATCCGGCGGCGAACGCTCGGACTTGTTTCGCGCCCTGCTGGATGTTGAACTGGAACTGCGCCGCGGCGAGCAGCAAGTGCCCCGTCACAACGAGTATGTCCGCCGGTTCCCGGAATTTCATCAGGAAGTGATCGACGCCATGGGGGGAGAGCCGACGCCACCCGACGCGGACATCGAGTTCGCCGAGTCTCCGCCCGGAGATCTGCCCGCCGGTTCCGCCGAACGGATCGTGATGGAGGTCATCGCCGGGCCGCACACCGGGCAGAAATTCACGTTCGACAAGCACGATGTGTTTCTCGTCGGCCGTTCGGCCCGCGCTCATTTGCAGCTCGCCGGCGATCCACACTTCTCGCGGTTCCATTTCCGGCTGGAGATCAACCCGCCGCAGTGCTACCTCATCGATCTCGGCAGCCGCAACGGGACATTCGTCAATGGCGAGGAAGTGAAGGAATGCCACCTCAAGAGCGGCGACATTATTTCCGGGGGCACGACCGAACTGAAGGTCATCTCCAACTCCGCCGAGCAGACGCTGGTATTGCCGGCGAAATCGCCGGGCGGAGTTCCGCCGCGGATCATCGACCAAGTCGCCGCGGCGATTCAGTCGCCGACGCCGCCGATTTCGCCGACGGCTCCCACGGACGTCACAGCCGCCATGCCGGCGATTCCCGCCGTGCCGGCGCAACATGTTGCCGCAGCAAAATCGCCCGACGGCGCTCCGCAGATTCCCGGCTATCGCATCGAAGCGGAACTTGGTCGCGGCGATTTGGGCATCGTCTATCGCGCCGTACAGTTGTCGCTCGGCCGCACTTGCGCATTGAAAGTTCTCACGCCGGCCGGTTCCACCAACGAGAAGACGCTGCAACTCTTCGTGCGGGAATGCGGCATCCTCAGCCAGTTGAACCACGCCCACATCGTGCATCTGTTGGACCAGGGGACCGTCAACGGGGCGCTCTATCTCGCCACGGAGTACGTCCCCACGCTGCGGCTTGAGGAAGCGCTCCGCAACCGTCCGCTGAAAGAGCGCGTGCGCGTTGCGTGCGGACTGATTCTGCAAGTCTTGAGCGCGCTGCAATACGCCCACAACCGTTCTCTCGTCCATCGCGACATCAAGCCGGGCAACGTGCTGATCACGCGCACCGGCCAGACGTTGGCGGCGAAGCTCGCCGATTTCGGCGTCGCCAAGCAATACACGAACTCGGGCTTCAGCCAGATCACGCGGGCCGGCGATGTCGTCGGCTCGCTGCCGTACATGCCGCCGGAGCAGTTCCTCAACTCGCGCGAGGCGTTGCCGTCATGCGACCTGTACGCCGCGGGGGCGACCCTCTATCACTGGCTGACTGGCCGCACGCCGCACGATTTCCCGCCGGGCCGCAGCCAGTTTCTCGTCGTGCTGGAGGACGCTCCGGTGCCGATTGCGAAACGGATGCCCGAGATCCCCGCTGCCCTTGCCGCCGTCATCGACCGGTCGCTAACCCGCGAACCGGAGAAGCGATTCTCCTCGGCGACCGAGATGCGGCATGCAATCAAGGAAGCGATGAAGGGGTGATGGAGCATGCAAAAGAAAGGCATAGGCAATGATTACGGAAGCTGGATTGCATGATCTAATCTCGCCGCAATTCGTCGAGCGAGCCGATCAAATCTTCATGGAGCCAAATCCGACCTACCCGTGGGATGAAATTGTTTCCGGCGTAACAGTGAGGTGCGCAGGTACAATTTCAAGAAAACTGATGGCAGTTGACTCAAACACGATTAGAGGATTTCATCGCATCGATCAAAACATGCCTGGAGCTCTTTCTGTATTTGTCGAGTTCTTTCTGCGACATAAGTCGGAAATAATTGACACACTATCAATGATTCGCTCCCACGAAGAGTTCAACGAATTGGTGAACAGAATATGCGCAGAATTGAAAAATCAAATGAGTAACGTCCGACGCGACCAACTCCATTCGTACAACAAGATCCGAAAACCTGTTGACCTGTATTTTGAGAATCTCGTTGGAATGGCAACCGAATTGAGTTTCTGTCGCAAGTCGCTAGTGCCGCTCTTGTCGTTACCACTTGATAGCCAAATCCTAAGTCATCCGCAAATACTGAGTGAAATGGAACGCGCTTATTACCGCATACGGTCGAACGCGACTTATCGGGACGTGACCTCAAAAGAACAGTACAGCGGCTTGCAGGGAGTCATTCGAAAAAAGGCCGATTCACTTTCGATGGTTCATCAGAGACCGTATCACCCGGTGTATTTCGATTTGTTGTGGAACGATCGATATCTTGAGGATGGCGGCAATCTCTATGAAACAATCCCTCTGAGTTGGCGAGCATGAATAAATCCCAGACAAGTGCCCGTGGCATCTGCGGAGAGCAAGACTTACCCCGACGAACATCGCGGCGGCTGTCAGGGATTCGAGTCGCGGAGCGGGGTTCGATTTGCACAAATCGTCGTCAGCGACAATCATAAGCGGCCGTGACGCAACCCACCCCGCGATTCGAGCAGGCGACTGTGGCCGCTTCCGCGATTGATCCCCTCCGTTGGCCGTTGTACTTGCGCGTTCTCCTCGGAGCTGCGATCGGTATTGCACTCGGCATTCTCTTTGGCGGCCGAGAGGTCGTGCTGGGCTGGAAAAACAGTGATCTCGGCGCGCTGGGCGGTCTCTACATCCGCCTGCTCACGGCGCTCGCCATTCCGCTGATCTTCTTCGCGATCGTCGACGCCTTCGTGCAAACGCGGATTTCGGGCCGCCAAGGGCTGAAGATGCTGCTCATCTGCGGCGTCAACATCGCGGTCGCTTTCACCATCGGTCTCACCCTTTTGAACGCGTTCCAGCCCGGCCGCACCTGGCAAGGGACGCTGACGCCTGGGGATAGGGAGTCCCCTGCGGCGAACGCAACGCCGGCTCCCAGTCTTTCACAGGAGGTAAAGGAACCATCGCTCTCGCTGCTGAAGATGCTCGACTCCTACGTCCCCAAGAGCATCGCTCAGCCGTTTGCCGAGAACATGGTGCTGACCGCGGCCGTGCTGGCGATTCTGCTTGGCGCCGCGATGCGCTCTTTGGAGGGAACGAAGGATGAGTCGCTGGCCGAAGCGCTGGGGACATTCGAACGATTGATCGTCGCTTCATTCCAGATTCTGTTGAAGATGCTCTCGTGGCTGATCGAACTCGCACCGCTGGCGATTTGCCTCGTGGTGGCCGGCGTCGTCGGCGCGACGGACGACCTGCCCGGATTACTCGGGCGCGTTGGCGTCTATTTTGCCACAGTGATGGCCGCGCTGGCCCTCCATGCTCTCGTTTACTACCCGCTCTCGGCATGGCTCATCGGCGGCGTGTCGCCACTGGTCTTTTTCCGAGAAGGGGCCGGGGCCATCCTCACCGGCTTCTCCATCAACAGCAGTCTGGCCACCGCCCCGTTGACGCTCAAAGCGCTTGACCGCATGCACGTCAGCGAATCGTCGGCCCGGCTGTCCGCCTGCGTCGGCACGAATTTCAACAACGACGGCATCACGCTCTACGAAGCGATCACGGCGTTATTTGTCGCTCAAGCCGCCGGCATGAATCTGGAACTGTCACAACAACTGTCCATTCTGCTGGCGGCTCTAGCCGGCAGCCTGGGAATCGCTGGAATTCCGAATTCAGGGCTCATCATTCTCGCCCTGGTGCTGAAGGCGGCCCGCTTGCCGGAGGACGTCGTCAATCTGGCACTGCCGCTGGTTTACAGCATCGACTTCATCAACGCCCGGGTTCGCTCGGCCGTTAATGTGATGGGTGATTTGCAGGTGGCGATCCTGCTGGACGCCGGTGCGGCGAAGGAGCAAGAGCGAGCGGCATAGCGGTGTCCTCGCGACCGATTTATCATCAACTCATGCTTGTCCGCTCTTTCGGAGACACGTCATGCCCGCTCCGTTGCCGCTGTTTCCCACGACCGTCATCGGCAGTCTGCCGCGGCCGCAGTATGTGAAGGATCTGCTGAAGGCCGGCTCGCGGACCGGCACTCCGGGGCCCGATTGGCAGCGGCACATGGACAACGCCATCCGCTTCGCCATCGACATGCAGGAAGAGGCCGGCATCGACATTATTTCCGACGGCGAATGGCGGCGGGAGTCGTACGTCGATGTCATCGCCGAGATCATGTCGGGCTTCGACTGGATTCAGCGCGACACATTCGCCTATCACCAAGTCGTCACGAAGAAAATGGCCCCGCTCAAGCCGGGCGTCCTCGCGGAGGAAGCCCGCTTCCTCAAAGAAGCGACGAAACGCCGCGTGAAAATCGCTTTGCCATCGCCGTACCTCATGGGTCAGCGGATGTGGGTCGCCGAGCATTCGTCCGGCGCGTATAAGACCCGCGAAGCGTTCTGCGAAGCGCTCGTCCCGGTGATGCGGCAGGAACTGCTCGCCATTCGCGACGTGGGCGTCGATATGATCCAGCTCGATGAGCCGCATCTGTGCGTGCTGGTCGATGAAAAAGTCCGTGCGACGTTCGCCGATCCCGAAGCCGAGATGCGCTCTGCCGTCGACTGGCTGAACGAGATTCTCGACGGCGTCACCGGCGTGACTCTTGCCGTCCATTTGTGCCGGCGGAACTGGGGCCGCCGCGGTTGGGGCGCGGCCGGAGGCTACGAAGCGATCCTGAATCACGTGAAGCGGCTGAAAGTCGAACAACTGATGCTGGAGTTCAGCATTCCCGTCGCCGGCGACGTAGCCGTACTGAAGGAACTGCCGCCGCACGTGAAGATCGGCCTGGGCTGCGTCGACGTGCGCTTCCCAGAGATCGACACCCCTGAGCAGATCGTGGAGCGCGTCGAAAAGGCCCTGCAGCACGTCGCTGCCGACCGTTTGTGGCTCAACCCCGACTGCGGCTTCGCCCCCGGCAAAGACCACGAAACGCCGCTGGAGGAAGCGTACGCGAAGCTGAAGAGTCTGGCGGCCGCGGCGAAGGTGTTGCGGGAAAAGGCAAAGTGATCAAATGTCGGCGGAAGTATTTTTGCTTACATGCTTGATCCTGACATTCATTGTGTTGATTGCCGGGGCGATTCGGAACTTCATCATCCTACGCCTCCGATTTGAGGAATTTCGCAAGTTATCAGGCGAAAACACACTGCTTTGGTCAGAAGTCCAGGAAAGAATCACCCGTGGTGAGGGATGCCTGATCATCTCTGCCGGAGGACGAGGGCGAACTTTGTGTTGGTTTCCTGAACCGACCATCGAAACCGATCAATGGCACGACGTCGCTTGCAATGGAGCCTATTGGACAATGCCACCATCCATTTTCCTTTTTCGTCCAATCCTACGCCGGTATTATCCCGACGTGCCGATCTACTTTCTGCCTCCGGTCAGTGGGTTTTCGCATTAAGCAGGCCACTCAAATGAACATTCCAATCGCCGCATCGCTTCCATTGATCCTCGCATTCGCGACTTGCCCACTCGCCGCCGAGCCGTTCCGCTTGCCGCGCGACAATCTGCTCGTCTACCGCGATGACGCCGGCGAAACGCGGCCAGTGAAGTCGCTCGACAATTGGGCCCAACGCCGCGTCGAGATTTTTCGCGGTATGGAAGCGGTCATGGGGAGGCTGCCGGGCGACGAGAAGCGGGTGCCGCTCGATGTGAAAGTCGAGGAAGAAGTCGACGGCGGGACGTTCGTGCGGCGGCTGATCACGTACGCCAGCGAGCCGAATTGCCGCACGCCGGCGTATCTGCTGATTCCCAAAGACGCGCTCGCCGGCAAGCAGAAGGCGCCGGCGGTGTTGGCGTTGCACGGGACCAACATGGAAGTCGGGCACGGATCGCTGGTCGGTCTCGGCAAGAATCCGCGCGGTTACGCGCCGGAACTCGCCGAGCGGGGTTACGTCGTCCTCGCGCCGAATTATCCGATCATGGCCCAGTACCAGCCGGACATCAAAGCTCTCGGCTGGGAAAGCGGGACGCTAAAAGCCGTGTGGGACAACCTCCGCGGGCTCGATCTGCTGGAAACGCTGCCGTATGTGGACGGCAAAAAATTCGGCGCGGTCGGCCATTCGCTCGGCGGGCACAATTCGGTCTACTCGGCGGTGTTCGACCCGCGGATCGTCGCCGTCGCGTCGAGTTGCGGACTCGATTCGTACCTCGACTACTTCGGCGGCGATCCGAAACGCTGGGACCCGGAGCAGGGCTGGTGCCAGACGCGGTACATGCTCAAGCTGGCGAACTACAAAGGCCGGCTGGAGGAGATTCCGTTCGACTTCCACGAAATGATTGCCACGCTCGCCCCGCGGCACATGCTGATCATCGCCCCGACGAAAGATGGCAACTTTCGGGCCGACAGCGTCGACCGCGTCGCAAAAGCGGCGAGCGAAATCTACAAACTCCACGGCGTCCCCGACCGCCTGCGCGTCTTGCACCCCGACTGCGGCCACGACTTTCCGCCGGAGATGCGGGAGGAGGCGTACAGGTTGTTTGACGCGGTGCTGAAATCTCCATAAGTCCAATTGAACCAATCAACATCGGCCGATATATTCAGGGAATCGAATTCTCCACTGAGACCGTCTCAATGCTCCGCTTCCTCCAAACCGATCCGCGATTACCGCGACGAGAAGTGTTGCGCATCGGCGGGGGGTTGCTGGGGACCGCGGCGTTGCCTTGGCATCCGCTAATCGCCAGCGAGGATCGACGCATTTTCTCAGGCAAGTCGGTCGTCTTTTTGTTTATGCACGGCGGGCCGACGCAAGTCGAAACGTTCGACCCGAAGATGACAGCCCCGATCGGAAATCGCTCGGCGACCGGCGAGATCGCGACGAAGATTCCCGGCATCACGTTTGGAAATTCGTTCCCGCTCCTCGCCGCGCGGGCCGACAAGCTGGCCATCGTCCGGTCGTTCGTCAGCGGCGACGGGAATCACGACATCAAGCCGGTCTCCGGGCGGGACAGCCGCGGGGCGAATCTCGGCGCGCTCTATGCCCGCGTCGCCGGCGCGAATCGGCCCGACAACGGCTTGCCGCGGAATCACGTTCTCTTTCCGCGCTCCGTCGACGCGAGCTGCGGGCCGGAGATCACATCGTTCGGCAAGTTCGATTCGGCGGGCTTTCTCGGCGGCGGGCTCACGCCGTTCGTGCCCGGCGCCGGCGGTGACTTGCAGGAGAATCTCAAGCTCAACATTCCGGTTCCGCGGTTGGACGACCGGCAGCAATTGCTCTCGACACTCGACCGGGTGCGGTTCGATCTCGATTCGCCCGGCAAGCTCCAGCAACTCGACGACGTCCGTCGGCAAGCGCTGAGCACGATCCTTGGTGGCGTCGCGGGGGCGTTCGATCTGTCGCAAGAGGATGCCGCGATCATCGAGCGGTACGACACGGCCGCGCTCGTGCGGCCCGACCAGATCGACAAGAAGTGGAACAACTACAATCACTACGTCGACAACGCCAAGTCGCTCGGGAAGCTGATGCTGCTCGCGAGGCGGCTGTGCGAAGCCGGGGCGGGGTTCGTCACGGTGACGACGAGCTTCGTGTGGGACATGCACGCCGATGCGAACAATGCGACGATCGAGGAAGGGATGCGGTATCTTGCGCCGCCGTTCGATCACGCGGTGTCGACGTTCCTGGACGATTTGGAGCAGCGCGGGCTGAGCGACAAAATTCTGCTCATCTGCTGCGGCGAGATGGGCCGCACGCCGAAGATCAACGAGCGCGGCGGCCGCGATCACTGGGGCAACTTGGCCCCGCTGATTCTCGCGGGCGGCGGCATCCAAACGGGACAAGTCATCGGCCAATCGTCCCGCGACGTCGCCGAACCGGCCTCGACCCCCATCCACAATTCGCACGTCGTCGCGACAGCGCTGCAGACCCTCATGGACCCCGCCGAAGTCCGCCTGATCCGCGGCATCCCGAACGAAGTCATCCAGGCGACAACCGCCGATCCGATTCCGGGATTGATCTGATTCGGAAAGACAGTAACCGCAGATTTCGCAGATTCATGCAGATAAAACCAAAATTGATTTCTTGGTTTTTTAATCTGTGCTCATCTGCGAAATCTGCGGTTACTGTCTTTCAAGGCGGCTGCGGTTTGTCGCGCTCGTGGTCGACGATGCAGAAGAAACCGAACGGTTCGGGGCTGTCGTTGCGGAGTTGGTGCACTTCGAGCGGTGGGACGTAGGCGACGTCGAACGGCTTGAGCGGAATCATCTGTTCGCCGCTGGAGAGGACGCCTTGCCCGCGGGCGCCGATGACGACGTGCGTGTGCAGATGCTTTTCCAGGCTCGAATGTCCGCCGGGGCCAATCTCGAAATAGCGGACGTCGAACGCCGTCTGTTCGCCCGACTGGCCGATGAGTTCCGTGCGGGAAACTTCGCGGAACGGCAGCGAACCGTTCGTCTTGTACGCCGCGATCGAACGGCCGTCCCAGCGGAACTCGGGATGAAAGGCCAGATGCTTGAGCAACCGCCGCGCTTCGTCGCGACTCGGCAACTCGCAGGCCGAAAGCAGCGTCTGCGGCTCGCGCTGCTCGTGATCGGGAAACAGCGATTGAATTTTCTTGAGGAACTTCCGCGTGCTGCCGGCGAGGTTCTCGGAATCGGACAAGAGCGCGCCGCCGATGAGGTAGATCGCGTCCGCGCCGAACGACCGGCTCATGCCGGGCAGCGTGTCGAACGACATGCCGCCGGCCGGCGACGGCCAGCAGCCGGGAAGATCGCCGAGCGGCTCGAGGCTCCGTTCGGCGATTTGCAGGCATTCGTCGTCGGTGAACGCGAATCGTCCGCCGCGATTGGGGAAGATCGTGCCGTCGCAGCCGGCGAGACGGAAGAACGTGCCGAGCAACAGGCCGGGATCGACACCGTGCGTGGGATCGTGAAAGAATGTGCCGGTGAACGTCGGATGGGCGAGAAAGAACAGCGGGTACGTCTGCGCGAGCCGGCGGACTTCATCGAGGCCGAGGAGCATCGGCGCGACGAGGACGCCGCGGATGCCGAGCTTCAAGAGGAATTCGATTCGGCGCTCCATCTCGCCGTTCGCCGCCGAGAGATTCGGCAAGTACCAACATTCGCGGCCGCTCGTTTCGGAGCCATAGCGGACGGCGGTGTGGCATTGCTCGATGCGTTCGCGGAAGGCGTCGAAGTCGGCCTCGACGAGGTTATGATCGTCTTTCACCAAGTCGCCGCCGCCGGCCGCGAAGTCGCGCGCCAGCCGGGCGAGATACTCCGCGGAGGACCCTTTCGGCTTGAGGGCCGTCGCCAACAGTGGGCGTCCATAGACTCCGAGCGCGGCCCGCA
Source organism: uncultured Planctomycetaceae bacterium (assembly GCA_964504645.1). GTDB lineage: Bacteria > Planctomycetota > Planctomycetia > Planctomycetales > Planctomycetaceae > CAZDGB01. The sequence goes on from CAZDGB010000063.1 coordinate 25,283, forward strand.
GACCGTCGAGCCCGAGATTCGGTCCGCGAAAGCGCCGCAGATATTCGGGTGGAAAACGGACGCTGCGCAGGCGGATGCGCTGCTTGAGCGAGATGTTGCCGAAGAGCAGGTTCAGCAGTTGGCCGAGGTTGTTCGCCGCCAGTTCCTCGGCATAGGCGATGCAGACGTCGAACTGCCCGGCGCTGGCGGGGACCGGGGCGATTTCCAGCACGCGACCGACGATTTCCTCGCGGATCTGCGCGGAGATCACGAGCCGGTCCGGTACCTCGACCGTCTGCTCCAGGGCGATGTCGCGGCTGAGGGCCTCCACGTGATCGGCGTCGCACGTCAGGCGATAAACAACGGTGATCGCGTCCATGACTCCGGGCACGCAACAGGATTCGGTCAGTCACTACAGCTATCATAGAAACGGGCAAGATTC
>CAZDGB010000064.1:0-20522 GCA_964504645.1 uncultured Planctomycetaceae bacterium
GGAGTAGCGGTACGTGAGCTGCTCGTGGTCGAGGCCCAGCAGGTGCAGCAGCGTGGCGTGCAGGTCGTGCATGTGGACTTTCTTGTCGACGGCCTGATGCCCGAAGTCGTCCGTCGCGCCGTAGGCGAAGCCGGGTTTGACGCCGCCGCCGGCGAGCCACATTGTGAAGCCGCCGGGATTGTGATCGCGGCCGGTGCCGTTCTTCTCGGCGTAGGGCGTGCGGCCGAACTCCGAACCCCACCAGACGATGGTGTCGTCGAGCAGGCCGCGCTGTTGCAAGTCTGCCAGCAGGCCGGCGATCGGCCGGTCGACTCGCCGCGCATGCTCGGCGTGCTTGGGGAGATTGGAATGCTGGTCCCACGCGGGGTTCGCCGTGTTGTCGCCGTAAGTCACCTGCACGAAGCGCACGCCGGCCTCGCACAGTCGCCGCGCCGTGAGGCACAGCCGTCCGAAGTCCTCGGTCACCTTATTGCCGATGCCGTACTGGAACTGCGTGGACGACGTTTCGGACGAAAGATCCAGGACCTCCGGCGCGTGCCGTTGCATCTTCCAGGCAAGTTCATAGGAGTTGATCACGGCGTCCAGTTCCGCATCGCCGGGATGCCGCCGCGCCTGCTCGGCGTTCAGCGATTGGATCAACTCGAACTGCCGGCGGTGATCGCCGGCGTTCGCGCGAGCCGACGTCAGGTTGCGAATGGTTGCCTGAGTCGCCGGAGTGCCGGCGCGGCCGATGGCCGTTCCCTGATAGACGGGCGGCAGGAACGCGTTGCCGTAATTCCTCGGTCCGCCGTTGCCGGACGACGGACTGAGCGCGACGAACCCCGGCAGGTTTTCATTCTCGGAGCCAAGACCGTAGTTCACCCAAGAACCGATTGACGGCCGGATGGAGTTCGCCGCGCCGCAATGCAGGAACAGCGTCGCCGGTCCGTGCGCGACACCTTCGGTGTGCAGCGAATGGAGGAAGCACAGCTCGTCGACGTGCCGCGCCGTTTCGGGGAACAGCTCCGAGACCCAGCGGCCCGACTCGCCGTGCTGGCGGAATTTCCACGGCGATTTCATCAGCCGCTGCGACGTCCCCTTCATGCCGGTGTTGGCGAGGACGCGCGCGTCGTCGAACGTGAACTGCTTGCCGTCTTCGCGCTCGAGCGCCGGCTTGTAATCGAACGTATCGACGTGGCTCGGCCCGCCCTGCATGAAGAGGAAGATGACGCGTTTCGCGCGCGGCGGTAGCCCCGGAACTTTCGCCGCGAGCGGACTCGCTGCCGCACGCACATTCGTTTGCCCCGCCAACGCCGCGAGCGCGACGCCGCCGAACCCGCACGCCGACGATTGCAGCCAGGCACGGCGAGAAATGTCCGCAGGATTCATGATTGGTCACTCGACATAACGAAAATCGACCGTGGCGAACAATGACTGCACGACGCTCGTCCAGGCGCTGACTGACGACGGCTGGGCCGACAGGAACTCCAGCAAGAGTTCTCGCTCTCGCTGCGTCGGCGAACGGCCCAGGATGCGGCGATACGCCTGCTGAATCCGCGCGGCGTCGTCCGGCAACGGCTCCGCCAGCAGACGTTCCGCCGCGGTGCGGGCGGCCTCGGCCACGTTGTCGTCATTCAGAAAGTAGAGCGCCTGCGGCGCCACCGTGCTGGCGTTGCGCGTGCCGGTCGGCGTGCTGGGATCGGCGAAGTCGAAGACCTCGAAAATCTCCGGCAGTGAGTTGCGCAGCACGGGCCAATAGACGGCCCGCCGGTCGCTGCCCTGCGGATAACTATAATCGTCCGCGACGCCGGAGCGGATCGTGTTGCCGCCGATCTCATCGTTCCGCCGGCCGCTGACGGTGAGGATCGCGTCGAGCAGGCCTTCGGCGTCGAGACGACGGCGATTCTGATGCGAGAGCCAGCGGTTCTCAGGATCTTTCTCCGTCGCGGGCCCCGCTGAGGATAACCGGTACGTGCGCGACAACACGACGTCGCGGACAAGTGGCTTGATGTGCCAGTCCTGTTCCAGGAAGCGAGCGGCGAGATAGTCCAGCAGTTCCGGATGCGAGGGCGGGGCTCCCGTCATGCCGAAGTTGTCCGGCGTGCGCGACAGCCCGGCGTGGAACAGCCAGTGCCAGACCCGATTGGCGAAGACGCGTGGCGTGAGCGGATTGTCGCGATGCGTGAGCCATTGTCCCAGTTCCAGCCGGCCGCTCTGCCGTTCGTTCGGCGTCGGTGTTCCTGAGATTTCCACGACCTGCAAGAACCCGCGCGGAACCGGTTCACCGAGATTGTGGACGGTCCCGCGGATGTGGACCCGCAGGTCTTCGATCTTGGCTTCTTCCGTCACGGACATAAACCGCGGCCGCTTCGGGCCGGTTGTCTGCAACCGCTTCAACTCCTGTTGCAGCGCCTTCAAGTCGTCGACCAAGCGCTGGGGTTCTTCGGGATCATCCCCCGCCGATTTCTGCGGTGTCGCGGCGGGCGGCGGCGATTCATCCAGCGGCAGGAATTGCACGGCGTCGACGATCACGTGACCGGTGGTTCCCTCCGTGGCGACGATCACGAAGCCTTGGCCGTTCAACTCGAAGCGGTACTGCCCGAGCGACACGAACAGGTTGTCGAGCGGCGGCCGCTGCCGCTGGTTGACGACGACGGTCTTCTCGCCGTCGGCGCTCATCACCGTCACCGGCACGGCGTCGCAGCGGTTGTCGCCGGGCGTGTAGGCGAGCCGGACTTCATACCGTCCGGCTTTCGCCAGTTCGGGGAGAAACGTGGCGGTCTTATCTCCTTTCCCGGCGTTCTTATCGTGCAGATAGTTTTCGCCGATGTACGGCTTCACCGACGTCGAGCGTTCCCAGTCGCCGACGAATTTGGCTTGCCGGTCGTCCACGACGATGCCCGGCAAGTCCTTGACGGCGACCGCGTCCTTTGTGCCGATCTGCTGCTGCACGGCCGCGATCTGTTTCTGCACGTCGGCGATGGCGGTTTCCTGCCGGAGAAATTCGGCTTCCACAGTGGGATCGAGCGGCAGCGGCAGTTCGAGCCACTTCGAGACGTTGGCGTGCTCCAGCGTTTTGGCGTTCGCCAGAATGCCGGCGAGGGCGTAGTAGTCTCGTGTGGAGATGGGATCGAACTTGTGATCGTGACAACGGGCGCAGCCGAGCGTCTGGGCGAGGAACCCTTTGCCGATGGCGTCCAACTGCTCGTCGACGACGTCCATCCGCAGTTGCCGCTTGTCCTGCTCTTCCAGGTTGGTGTTGCCTAGCGTCAGAAACGTCGTCGCGATGCGTTGTCGCTGTTCAGCTGCGAGCGACTCAGCCGGCAGCAAGTCGCCGGCGATTTGCTCGCTGACGAACTGATCAAACGGCCGGTCGCCGTTAAAGACGTCGATGACGTAGTCGCGATACCGCCACGCTTCGGGAAAGAGAAAGCCCCGCAGCGTGACCGACTCCGCAAATCGCGCCACGCTCAACCAGTGCCGGCCCCAACGTTCGCCGAAGTGCGGCGACGCCAGCAACCGGTCGACGAGCCGCTCGTAAGCGTCCGGCGATTCCTCCGCCAGGAATTCGTCGATCTCCTCCGGCGCGGGTGGCAAGCCGATCAGATCGAAATAGACCCGCCGCAAGAGGATCGCTTTTTCAGCTTCGGGGGCGGAGGGCAAAGCCTGTTCCGCCAATTGGGCGAGAACGAACGCGTCGATGGGCCCGCGGGAGAGACGGGTGGCCGGGTGTGGAGGCTTTGCGGAAGGTCCGGCGAGGGCTGACGGAATCGTCTTGGACAGAGGCATATACGCCCAATGCCGGCGGCCCGTGGCGATGTCGATCTGCTGGCGAGCGACCGGTTTGTCTTCCATCCGCGGGTCAGCCGCGCCGCGTTCGATCCAGCGTGTGAAATCGGCGAGGACGCTGTCCGCAAGTTTCCCGTCCGGCGGCATTTGGAGAGAATCGTAGCGGATCGCTTCGAGCAGCAGGCTTTTCTCGCCGTCGCCGGGAATGATAGCCGGCCCGCTTTCGCCGCCGAGCAGCAACGCCGCCCGGCTATCGACGCGCAAGCCTCCCTTCAGCTTGTTCGCCTTCGCCGCGGCGACCGAGTGACAACTGTAGCATTGCTTGACCAGCACAGGACGGATCTTCGTCTCGAAGAACCGAATATCCTCGTCAGAGAACTTGGGCGAGACTTCGTCCGCCGACGCGACAGAAAGTCGACAGAGAGTGAGCAGGAAAGCCCAGTGAATTGTGCGGCCGCGAATGCTCATGAGCGACAGCATAGCACTGGGGCAAAGCATAAAAACAGAGAAGGCGTCTTGTGCCGGGATGTGCCCAAGACGCCTTCCTGAGTGCCTAAGCTGCAAGTGCGGGCCAACGCCTGCCTCAAAGGCATCGGAATACATATGCAACGCCTGTGCCAAAGCGACCAATCTTCTTCCGAAGCTTATTTAATCCGTGAATACACGCACTTAGAGCCGCTCCGGTGACAACGAGTCCATAAAAAACCCCGGCTTGTTGCAAAATGAGACACTCATTTTGCGTCGCTGCATAATCTCGCTGCAGCAATTTGCCCAGCGACAAATTGCCTGACGATTGAACGGCTCGCGGTCCGGGGGTTCCTGCTACAAATAGTGATGGCGACATCCTGCTCGAATTCCTCGGGAAATTCGGTGTCGCTGTCACCGCCAAGTAAGAGAACCTGAGAGACGAGGCAACTGCGCGGCAATCAACCATTCAAGATGCAGTCTGACCGCTGAACGTCCAGGAAATTCGGATTCACCACGGTCCCAAAGCTCACGTCCCAACACCGAGTCGTTTCCCCCGCGCTTGATTTTCGGAACCGCGCGGCCTGAAATGTGACTTCATGTACGACCAACTCATCCTTCTCAGCGGCCGGGCAAACCCCAAACTCGGGGCGGAGATCGCCGCGTACTTGGGAATCGAACAGGGAACCGTCGAACTGGCGAATTTTCCGGATGGCGAAATCTCCGTCCGGTTGACGACCAACGTGCGCGGCTGCGATGTGTTTCTCATTCAGCCGACCGGGCCGTCCGTCAATGAGAATCTGATGGAACTCCTGATTCTCATTGATACCTGCAAACGGGCGAGCGCCGCGCGAATCACCGCGGTCATGCCTTACTTCGGTTACGCGCGTCAGGATCGCAAGGACATGGGCCGCGTACCGATCACGGCAAAGCTTGTGGCCAACCTGATCACAAAGGCTGGCGCCGACCGCGTGCTGACCATGGACCTGCACGCCGCGCAGATTCAGGGCTTCTTCGATTGTCCCGTCGATCACCTGTATGCGGCGCCCATCCTCGACGATTACTTCCGGTCGCTGAATCTGCCGAAGGATCAATTGGTGATCGTTGCCCCGGATGAAGGAAGCATCAAGCGGTCGCTGCAGCATGTCGAACATCTCGGCGGGCAACTGGCCATCGTGGACAAGCGGCGGGCTAATGCCTTCGAAACGAAGCAGGAGAATCTCATCGGCGGGCCGATTGCCGGGAAGACGGCGATCATCTTCGACGACATGATCACGACAGCCGGGTCGATCGTGGGCGCGGTCAACGTCGTGCACAAATACGGGGCAAAACAGATCTACGTCAGCGCGTCGCACCCCGTCCTCTGCGGTCAGGCGACGGAAAAACTTCGTGCCGCGCCGATCGCTGAACTCGTCGTCACGAACAGTCTTCCGCTGCGGCCGGATCAGATGCTGCCAAACCTGAAAATCGTGACGATCGCGCCGCTGATGGGCGAAGCGATCCGGCGGATTCATCGCAACGAGTCGATCAGTTATCTGTTCGACTGATGCGCCAGCGAATTTACGCGGCGCGAGTGCACAGCATCTCGACCATTGTCGCGCGGAGTTCTTGCGGTTGAAACTTGACGAGCATGCGGTCGAAGCCCGCGGCCAGGATACGCGGACCGTGCACGTCAGCATCGAGCGACGTGATCGCAATCAGCGGGATGTTCCGCGTATCGGGCCGCTCGCGGCACCACGCGGCGAACTGGCAACCATCGACGCGGGGCATTTCGATGTCGCAGAGAATCACCTCGAAGCTCTCGGCTCGCGACAACCGCTCCATCGCCTTTTCCGCCGAATCGACGGCGACCGCGTGATACCCGTCGGTCTCCAGCGCCGTGCGAATGAGTTGCCGGAAGAACGGCGAATCGTCGATCACCAGAATCCGATGCTGGCCGCTCGGCGGAGGCTCTTGATCCGGCTCCTCTTCCGCGAACGCCAATTCCCCGTTTAACGGAATACGGATGCGGACCTGCGTTCCTCGTCCAGGTGTGGAAGTCAGCGTGATCGCACCTCCGATCCGTTCGATGTCAGTCCGCACGACATCGAGTCCGAAGCCGCGTCCGGAGTCTGATGCGACTTGTTCCGCCGTGGAGAACCCAGATCGAAAGATCAACCGCACGAGCTCCGTCTCGGATAGGTGAATAGATTTCGCTTCGGTGATCAACCCTCGTTGAAGCGCCTGATCGACAACTCTTTGATGAGGAACGCCAGCGCCGTCGTCGGCGAGCGTTAGCACCACATGATTTTTTTCCAGATCAGCGCTAAGCATCAGGCTTCCGGCTTCCGGCTTGCCGGCGTCGCGGCGAACGTCCGGCGTCTCGAGTCCGTGTTCGACCGCATTGCGTACCAGATGCATCAATGGATTGCGCAAGGCATCGATGATCGCTAGATCGGCTTCGGCGTCGCCACCGCGCAGGTTCAACTCAATCGGCTTGCCCGCGACGTGGGAGAGTTCCTTCACCAACCGCGGCAGATGGCTCCACGCTTGACGGAGGGGTTGCCGGCGAAGCTGCGTCAATTCTTGTTGCAGGTCGGACGTGATGCGATCCAGTTGCGACGCCGACTCGCTGAGGTCCGATGCGTCTGCGCTTTCCGCCACGGCCAATAACTGATCGCGGGTCTGCGTCAACTCGCCGACGAGCCGCGTCCAGCGCTCGACGCCCTCTGCCGTCATGCGGATCGAGTCGCTGAGATTCTCATCAACCATCGTTCGTCCTTGATCGATGCTGAGCAGTGAGCTTGTCTTAAGTATCGTCTACAACGTTTTTGGCAGGTGAGAGAAAGAACGGTGCGCGAAGCCAGCCGACTTGTGGTGCCGCTGGAGCGCAACTTGAGATTCCGCCGGCAATCCTCTACAATGCCGCTGCTTGCGGGGCGGAAGTCATTGTCGGCAGGCGAGTTGTGACGGCGGCTTCGCGGAGGAGCAGCCGGGCTTCCCCCAAGGTTTTCGTGAAGAAGGAGTCTGCGACGTGGCACCGGTACGCGTGGGAATCAACGGATTTGGACGCATTGGACGCATCAGTTTCCGGGCCATGGCCGCTCGGCCGGACGAATTCGAAATCGTTGCCATCAACGACCTCGGCAAGCCCGAATCGCTGGCGATGCTCCTCAAGTATGACTCGGTTCATGGGCGCTTTCCCGGCACCGTTTCGGCTGACGGCGACAACCTGATCGTCAACGGCAAAAAAGTTAAAGTTTGCGCTGAGAAAGACCCCGCCAAGCTGCCGTGGAAGGATCTCGGCGTCGAAATCGCGCTGGAATCGACAGGCTTCTTTACCGGCCGGGCGAAAGACGGCAAGCCCGGTTACGACAGTCACATCCAGGCCGGCGCCCGCAAGGTGATTCTCTCCGCCCCGGCGAAAGACAAGCCCGATATGACGGTCGTCATGGGGGTCAACTGCGACCAAGTGAAGCCGGAATACAAGTTCCTTTCCAACGCCAGTTGCACGACGAACTGCCTCGCCCCGGTCGCGAAGGTGCTGCACGAGAGCTTCGGCATCCAGCGCGGCTTGATGACGACGTGCCACGCGTACACGAACGATCAACGGCTCGCCGACCAGTTGCACGACAACATTCACCGTTCACGCGCCGCCGCGGTGAACATCATTCCGACGTCGACCGGCGCCGCGAAGGCCGTCGGCGAAGTACTCCCCGCGTTGAACGGCAAGCTGACTGGTATTTCGCTCCGCGTGCCGGTGCCGTGCGGGTCGATCACCGACCTCGTCGTCGAGTTGGAAAAGGACGTCACCGTCGAGGATGTGAACGCCGCCATCAAGACTGCGGCGGACGGCCCGCTGAAGGGGATCCTCGAATACAACACCGACCCGATCGTGTCGAGCGACATCATCGGCAATCCGCACAGCAGCATTTTCGATGCCCCGTGGACGATGGTCATCCAGAAACGGATGGTCAAAGTTCTCAGTTGGTACGACAACGAATACGGCTACTCCAACCGCACGGCGGATTTGATCGCCAAAGTGGCAAAGATGTGATTTTGTAGTTGGTGGGTTGTCGGTTGGGGGTTGGAAAACAGAGTCTTCCCCCCAACCTTCCACTCACAACTCCCAACCATTCCCATGAAACGTTCCCTGCACGACTACCCCGGGCCGGTCATCGCGCCGTCGATGCTCAAGTGCGACTTCGGTGAGTTGCACCGGGAGATCATTCGGCTGGTAACGGCCGGGGCGACGTGGCTGCATTGGGACGTGATGGATGGCCACTTCGTGCCGAATCTGTCCTACGGGGCGATGGTCATTCATGGCGTCCGCAAACGGACGAACGCGTTTTTCGACGCGCACCTGATGATCAGCGACCCGGCGAAGTATCTCGACGACTACTTGAAGGCCGGTTGTGACGCGATTACGTTTCATATCGAAGCCGTGCCGGATCCCGGCGTGTTGCTGAAAAGCATCAAACAGGCCGGCGCAGCCGCGGGGTTGGCGCTGAATCCGCAAACGCCCGCCGAGCGGATTCTGCCGTACCTGCCCGATTGCGACTTGGTGCTGGTGATGAGCGTGGAACCGGGGTTTGGCGGGCAGAAGTTCCTGCCGGAAGCCCTCGAAAAGACGCGGTTTCTGCGCCAGCACCTGCCGGAAGGGACGCGGCTGTCGATCGACGGCGGCATCGCTCGCTCAACGATCATCCCGGCGGCGGAAGCCGGATCGGAAATCTTTGTCGCCGGCAGTTCCATCTTCGATGAAACCGACTACGGCGCGGCAATGACGGAGTTAAAGGAACTCTCCGAACCGCACTTGGCGTCCCGGTGAGCTTTTGCCCATCGCCGCACGTTTCAAGATTGCAGAACCGGCGAATGTTGCAAGAATAGCAGTTGGGAAATCATCCGAAGATTGGGTATTCCCCCATCCGATATCCGCTATCCCATATCCGCGATTTCGACGAGGGCCGAAATGAGTTCGGGCATTCCCACTGAAGGGGATCAGGGCAGCAACGGGCAGCCGCGCAAGAAGATCGGCGTGCCCAAGGGCTTATGGATCCAGTGCGACTCGTGCAAGAACACGGTCTTCCGCAAGCTCGTCAATCAGAACTACGGACTTTGTCCGGACTGCCAGTACCATTTCTACATCCCGTCGCAGACCCGTATCGAACAGCTCTTCGACGCCGACAGCTTCGAAGAATGGTTTTGCGACATGACGTCGAAAGACCCGCTGGAGTTCGTCGACTCCAAGCCGTATCGCGAGCGCGTCGTTTCCGAGCAGAAAAAGACCGGCCTGCGCGACGCCTGCGTCGTCGGCAAAGGGTACATGCGCGGCCGGCCGCTTGTTTTCGGCATGACCGACTCGGCGTTCATCATGGGAAGCATGGGATCGGTCGTCGGCGAGAAACTGACGCGGGCCATCGAACAGGCCACCGAGCTCTCCCTGCCGCTCGTGATCATCAGCGGTTCCGGCGGCGGCGCCCGCATGCATGAGGGGATCATTTCTTTGATGCAGATGGGAAAAGTCTCCGCAGCGCTGGCTCGCTATCACGAGGCTGGCGGACTCTACATTTCCGTCTTGACCAACCCGACGATGGGCGGCGTCGCTGCCAGCTTCGCGTCGCTGGGAGACGTCATTCTCGCCGAACCGAATGCGCTGATCGGCTTCGCCGGGCCGCGCGTCATCAAGGCGACCGTGGGCAAAGACTTACCGGCCGGATTTCAGACGAGCGAATTCCTGCTGGAACACGGTTTCATCGACCGCATCGTCTCGCGTCCGCAATTGAAGCGGGAAATCTCGCGGTTGATCGACTACTGTGGATGAGCCTCTGCGACGATTGCGTTGTCCTCGTTAACGCAGTGGAGTAGGGTCTTCTGAATCGTTCTTAGGAAATTCAGGAGCCGATCATGCGCTGGTTGTTCGCCCTCTCTTTGTCGTGCTGGAGTTTCCACGCGTCTGCCGCGGAGCAGCCCCTCGATCTGACGAGGAATAACGCCGCCGATTCGTGGATGTTCCTCGATAAGTCCGCCAAGCTCGAAAATGGCGAACTCGTTTTCGACGGCCGCAAACGGATTTCACGAGCGATTTATACGCCGTCGGAATGGGGCGACGTCACCGTCACGGCGAAATTCCTCGTCGAGCCTCAGCCCGATGGCGTGCTCGCGTGCGGGTTCATCGTGCGGGCTGTGGACGGCAAGAATTATTACTATGTCCATTTCGATCGCGGCCAGGCAATTCTCGTTCGACATTCTGACGGTAACGAATGGAATGAGATCAAGCGCGTGGGCGGCCTCGACAAGCCGGCCGGACAGTGGCACGAAGGGAAGCTCGAATGCCGCGGCAACGCGCTGAAAGTCTCGCTCAACGGCAAACTGCTCTACGAAGCGACCGACGACAAACTGGCCGCCGGACGCATCGGCTTCTATGGCAGCCAGGGGCTCGTGAGGGTAAAGGACATTCGCATTGACGGAGAAGCTTCCAAGCCCAAGCAAGACTTCGTCGTCCCGCCGCCGAGTTTCATTTACGTCTGCGAAGACGCCGGCGCTGGAGCGTATGAAGCCTTTCCCGACGTCTGCCGGTTGAGCGACGGCCGGCTGATCGCCGTTTTTTATGCAGGCTATGGCCATATTGCCTTGCCGAACGCTTCCCTGCCGAAGGGCGGCCGCATCTCGTATTGCATGTCGAGCGACGAAGGCGAAACGTGGACCGACGCCGAGATTCTTTACGACGGCCCCGAGGACGACCGCGATCCGTCGATTGTGCAGCTCAAAGACGGCACGTTGCTCTGCAACTACTTCTCGCTTCGCAAAGGGAAGACGGAAGGGAGCTATGAAGGACTCGGCTCGTGGGTCGTCAAATCCAAAGACCTTGGCAAGACGTGGTCTGCGCCGCAGCTTATCTCCAAGACGCACTATTGCAGTTCGCCGATCCGCGTTCTGTCCAATGGCCGGATGATCGTGGGGCTGTATACCGATGAGGGAGTCAAATCGCGGGGATCGGTGGCGTTCAGCGACGACGGCGGCAAGACCTGGCAGCCGGAAGTCCTGATCGACAACGGCGGCGTGCGGCTCGATGCCGAGACCGACCTCATTGAACTGAGAGACCACACGCTCTACGCGGCGCAGCGCGACAAAATGAGCTTTGCGACGTCGAACGATTTCGGCACGACGTGGACCATCTCGAAACCGATGGGCTTCGAAGGCCACTGCCCGTACTTCCTGCGGACGAACGACGACATCATTCTCCTGGCGTTCCGCTTGCCGAACACCAGCCTGCGGTACAGCCTGGACGAATGCAAAACCTGGAGCGACAACGTCGTCATCGACGAGGTGATCGGCGCCTATCCGTCGCTGGTCAACCTCAAGGACGGCAGCGTGCTGGTCGTCTACTACGAGGAAGGGGGCGGCTCGAGCATCCGTGCCAAACGCTTCCGGGCGACGAAGCAGGGGATCGAATGGATCTCGCCCGCCAGGTAAATTTTGGCCAGCGTCCTCCGATCGGGTCCCGGCGACGATATGATGCAGGGGATGTCTAGCGACAGTGTCATTCTGTTGATCAAGAAACGGCCGATCGCATGGCAGGCGCTCGTGGTGTCGAGCGTCCTCGCGGGGACGTTGGTCTGCGCCGATGATGCGCCGCCGACGCCAAAACAAATCGAATTCTTCGAGCAGAAGATCCGTCCGCTGCTCGCCGAGCGCTGCCTGGAATGCCATTCCCACAAAGAGAAGATCAAGGGGGGACTGGCGCTCGATTCCAAGCCGGGATGGCTGAAAGGGGGCGATACCGGTCCGGCCATTGAGCCGGGGGACTCCGAGGTCAGCCTGCTGATTAAAGCCGTGCGATACGGCGACGCCGACCTCAAGATGCCGCCCAACGGCAAATTGAAGGACGCGGAAATCGCTCTCCTGGAGCAGTGGGTAAAAGACGGCGCGCCCGATCCGCGGACCGAAGCCAACGACAAACAACCGACAAAAGGTTTCGATCCAGACGCGGCCCGGCGGCACTGGGCTTATCAGCCGTTGCAAGCCGCCACAGTGCCGGACGTGCGCGAGACCGCGTGGCCGCTCAACGAGATCGACCGTTTCGTCCTCGCCAAGCTCGAAGCGAAGGGATTGTCGCATTCGCTGGAGGCGCAGCGAGCCGTCTGGCTTCGGCGCGTCAGCTTCGATCTGACCGGTTTGCCGCCGACGGCCGCCGAGGTTGAAGCCTTCCTCGCCGATTCCTCGCCTGACGCGTACACCGTCGTAGTCGACCGGCTGTTGGCGTCGCGGGCCTTCGGCGAACGCTGGGCCAGAACCTGGCTCGATCTCGTCGGCTATGCCGATCAAATCGGCTCCGCGAACAACGTCCCGGCGGAGCAGGCGTGGCGGTATCGCGATTATCTCGTCGAGTCGTTCCACCGGGATAAACCGTACGACGTGCTGATCCGCGAGCAACTGGCCGGCGACCTCCTCGCGGCGGAGAGCATCGAGCAACGCCGCGACCAATTGACGGCGACCGGGTTCCTGGTGCTGGGCAACGTGAACATCGTCGATTCCGACAAGCTGCTGATGAAGATGGATCTCGTCGATCAGCAGCTCGAGAAGATCGGCAAGACATTCCTCGGCATGACGCTCCATTGCGTCCGCTGCCACGATCACAAGTTCGATCCGATCACGCAGCAGGACTACTACGGACTGGCGGGAATCCTGGCCAGCACCGAAGCGACCTACAAAATCGAGCGCGGCATCTGGAGTTCGGTGCTCAAGGTTTCTCTACCGGAAACGCTGGCCGAATTCAACGCGCGGGAAGCGGCGCAACGCGATCACGAGAAGAAACTAACCGCGTTGCAGCAGGAGCGAACGGAGGCGGAACAGAACCTGGCTGCCATCGCGGAGGCGATTCCGAGCGCGCCGGAGAAAGCCGACGGACAGCCGGCCGGTACGAAAACCAAGTCCGACTTGGAGCAGGAGCAAAAGGCTCTGCAAGGAAAGCTGTCCGGCCTGCAGCAGACGCTATGGCACTTGAACTACCTGGCGCCCAAGCCGCCGCAGGCGCTTGGCGTCAAAGACAGCACGCAAATTGCCGACACGAAGATTCAGGTTCGCGGCAATCCGCACGTGCTCGGTGCAGCCGTGCCGCGCGGCTTCGTGCAAGTCGCCACGCATGGTCCCGCCGCAGAGATTCCGGCGGATCAAAGCGGCCGGAAGCAACTGGCCGAGTGGCTCGTCGGCCCGGCTCAACCGTTGGTGGCGCGCACGGCCGTGAATCGCGTCTGGCAGAAACTCTTTGGCCGCGGAATCGTCAGCTCGACCGATTATTTAGGCCTGCGAAGCGATTCGCCCTCGCATCCGGAGTTGCTCGACTATCTGTCGCGGAAGTTCATTGACGATGGCTGGTCGTATAAAAAGCTCATGCGGCAGATCGTACTGAGCCGGACTTATCGGCAATCGTCGGACACGATACCGGCGACGCAAGCCGCCGCGGCTGCCGATCCCGACAACATTTGGCTGTGGCGGATGAATCCGCGGCGTCTCGAGGCGGAGATGATGCGCGACGCTGCGCTGTTGGTAAGCGGAGCTTTGCGTCCGTGCGCTGGCGGCCCCGCATTGTCGCCCGAGTTCCGCGAGAACGTCGGCGGCCTCGATCCGAAGGACGTCAATCCGATTAGCTTCTCGCTGCGGAAATTTCGGGACGAGCAAGCGTTTGTTCGGACGGTCTATCTGCCGGTCGTCCGTTCGTCGGATCAGCAAGGGCCAGCCGACGTGCTGAACTTCTTCGATTTCACGCAACCGGCCCAGATGACCGGCACACGCAACACGACCGCCGTCAGTTCGCAGGCGCTGTTCCTGCTGAACAGCCCGCTGTGCCAAGACGCAGCGAAGAAGCTTGCCGAGGAAGTCCGCGTTTCGCCGAATTTCCAAAACGATGCCGAACGCCTCACCGCGATCTGGCTGCGTGTGCTGAATCGGCCCCCCACAGCCGAAGAGATTGCGTCCTCCGTTGAGTTTCTCGCCGCGGCCGCCGAGGGACCGGAGGCAGCTTGGCGGCAACTGGTGCATGCCTTGCTGGTCTCGAACGAGTTCCTGTTTCGATTATGATGCGGCTCTGATTTATTGTCGCTGAAAGAGGTTTTCCGTGAACACGCTCCGCTCTTCCTTCGGCACGGAATTTCTTTCGCGGCGGCGCATGCTGCAACACACGGCGTGCGGTTTCGGGGCCGTTGCGCTCCAGGCGATGCTCGCTGACCAGGCGCGTGCCGCGAACAATCCGCTCGCGGCGGTCGAGCCGTTGTTCGCGCCGAAAGCCAAGCGGGTGATTTTTCTGTTCATCTCGGGCGGGCCGTCGCAGCACGACCTGTTCGTGCCGAAGCCCAAGCTGGCGGAATTTCACGGCAAGAAAGTCGGCGTCGCCGGATTGCCGCAGGGGATCCAGGTCGGCACGGAAAAGTTTATCACGCTGGGCCCCACCGGACCGATTCCGCGTCGCGGCGAGTCGGGCGCGACGATCTCGGATCTGATGCCGCACCTTGCCGGCGTTGCCGACGAACTCTGCTTCCTGCACGCGTTGCAGGCCGATAATAACGCACACGACCTGGCGATCCTGCAATTCAACACGGGAACTTTCAACGATCTGCGTCCGTCGCTCGGCTCGTGGATCAGCTACGGGTTGGGCACTGAGAACGCCAATCTGCCGAGCTTCATCACCATCCAGCCGGGCAGCGACGCCCGCGCCCATGGGTCGGCGTTTCTCCCGGCGGCCCATCAAGGCACGGTCATCGGCAGCGTTCCGAAAGATCCGAAGCAGCCGGCCATTCGCTATTTGTCGGATCCGAATTCGTCCCCGGCAGCGCAACGCCGGCAAATGGACTTCGTCCAGCGGCTGAATCAGAAGGTATTGGACCGCGTCGGCGACGACCGCGTGATGTCCGGTGTGATCGATTCCTTCGAACTCGCTTTCCGCATGCAGGCCGAGACGCCGAAGCTCGTCGACCTCTCCGGTGAAACGTCCGACACTCTGCAGATGTACGGCATCGATCAGTCGCCGACCGACCGCAACGGGCGGGCGTGTCTGTTAGCTCGGCGGCTCAGCGAGGCGGGCGTCCGTTTCGTGCAGGTTTCGCTCGGCGGCTGGGACCATCACGGCAACATCCGCGGTGCGCTGCCGAATACATGCCGCGAAGCCGATCTGCCGGTCGCCGGCCTCATTCGCGATCTGAAGCTGCGCGGTCTGCTGGACGAGACTTTGGTGCTTTGGTCGGGCGAATTCGGCCGCACGCCGTGGAGCCAGGATCTCTCCGGCACGGCGCCCTTGGAAACCCACGGCCGCGAACACCAGCCGGAAAGTTTCACAGGATTTCTGGTCGGGGGCGGCGTCAAACGCGGATTCTCCTACGGCGAAACCGATGATTTCGGCTACCAGCCGATTGCCGGGAAAGTCCACCTGCACGATCTGCACGCCACGATGCTCCATCTGTTGGGGCTGGACCACGAGCGGCTGACCTACCGCTACGCCGGCCGCGATTTCCGGCTGACGGACGTCGCGGGCCGCGTGGTCGAGGATGTCTTGGCCTAGCCCCGACCGAATCCGCGGTTCCAAAAGCATAGTCCGCAGCGGTGTGACCGCGGTTTGGGCCGTTCGGTCAACTGGGCCGCATTCTTCCTCGGCGACGGCCGATGACATGTCATTGCCGGCGTGACGCGCCGCAGAGCCCTGCGCCAGATTCCTGAACTTACCGTTAGAAACGGGGGTGTGGAACTCCGAGCCGGATTCCTGAATTTACTGTTGGATACGCAATGCGCTGCGAAAAGGAATCTTGCGATCGTAGTCAATGGAAATAGAATTCACGGACGTGGTTTGTGGAACCGAATCCCTCCCGCCAACTGAGCCAGCCACGAATTGATTCCTCCAGCATTCCCGCCAGAGCTCACTCAGGGATTCTGCCAGCGTTATCGTCAGAGACGAATCGGGCCTACAAACTGCCATTGTGATCGCGCTCGTGGCCGTTAGTGACAAGGAAAGAACATGATCAGCACGAATGAAATGTTCCGTCTGGGGCTCCGACGCAACCAACTGTCTCGTCGCGAGAGCGACGGTTCTGTTGGGTTGTGCGAATCGTGAAGATTACTTCCTTGTCAGCTTGCCTCCTGTGTCGATCATCCGAACCCTCGAGCGAAAGCATTATGAAAGTTTCACGGATCCCGACCCTCATTGCGGCGGCGATTTCTTTCCTCTTGCCGGCCTGCAGCACGCACCGCGAAGAGCATCACGAGGAAGCCCACAAGATTGTGGCCACCACTCCACAATCCCAGAGTATCGTCCTCACCCAGCAGTACGTCTGCCAAATCCGATCCCAGCGCCACATCGAGGTGCGCGCCTTGGAGCGCGGATATCTGGAGAGCGTTCCGATCAAGGAAGGCCAGACGGTGAAAGCGGGCGATTCGTTGTTCACGGTCATCCCCGTGCTTTACCAGGCCCGTCTAGACGCCGAACTGGCCGAGGCCAAGCTCGCGCAGCTGGAGTACAACAACACCAAGAAATTGTTCGACGACAAGGTTGTCTCTCAGAACGAGGTGGCGCTGCTCGAAGCGAAATTGATGAGAGCCCAGGCGAAGGCACAAGAGGCACGAGCCGAATTGAACTTCACCAACGTCAAGGCGCAGTACGACGGCATCGTCGACCGGCTGAAGCATCAGCAGGGCAGCCTCGTCGAGGAGGGAGATGTTCTCACAACCCTCTCCGACAACAGCGTGATGTGGGTCTATTTCAACGTTCCCGAAGCCCGTTACCTCGAGTACATGGCCGATCTCAAGCAACACAAGCACGATTTGAAAATCGAACTCGTGCTGGCGAACGGGAACAAGTTCGAGCAAGTCGGCAAGATCGGTGCGATCGAGGCCGATTTCAACAACCAGACGGGGAACATTCCTTTCCGCGCAGATTTTTCGAATCCGGAACGCCTGCTCCGCCACGGCCAAACCGGCACGGTGCTGATCAGCCGCGTGCAGCACGACGCCATCGTGATTCCGCAACGGGCGACGTTCGAGATTCTCGACAAGCGATATGTCTACGTCGTCGACGAAGACGACGTCGCACACCAGCGCGAGATCGTCGTCCAGAATGAATTGGAAGACATCTACGTCATCAAGAAGGGAATCGACGTCAACGACAAGATCGTGCTCGAGGGCATCCGGCAGGTGCGCGACGGCGACACCGTGGAATATGAGGATCGTCAGCCCGAAGAGGTTGCCGCCAATCTGAAGTTCCATGCAGAATAGTCGCTGATAGTCGTTACGGGCCCTCGGACATCAACGGATTGTCATCGCGCCATGTTTTCGCAATTCCTCCACAGACCGGCATTGGCGATCGTTATCTCGATCATCATCCTGTTTTTGGGGGGGCTGTCGATCAAAACCCTGCCGATCTCACAGTTTCCCTCGGTTGCGCCGCCAAGCGTGGTCGTCACGGTGGCCTATCCCGGCGCCAGCGCGAACGTGCTGGTCGATTCGGTGCTGGTGATCCTGGAGCAGGCCATCAACGGCGTGCCGGACATGCGGTACATGGCCTCCGCCGCCACCAGTGCGGGCGAGGCCACGATCATGATCGTGTTCGAGCCGGGCACCGATCCGAACGTGGCGGTCTTGAACGTCCAAAACCGGATTCAAACCGTCAAGAACCGGTTGCCGCCGCTGGTGGAGCGCGAAGGCATCATCGTCATGCAGGCCATGACGAGCATGCTGATGTACGTGAACATCTACAGCACGGACCTCGGCCACGACCAGAACTTTCTCTACAACTACGCCTTCGTCAATCTGCTCCCGGAGATCAAGCGGGTCCGCGGCATCGGCAGCGCCACGATTCTCGGCAGCCGCCAGTATGCCATGCGCGTTTGGCTGAATCTCGACCGCATGCGGGCCTACAATCTGTCCTCCGACGACGTCATGAAAGCGATCGGCGAGCAAAGTATGATCGGTTCGCCCGGACGCCTCGGCCAGGCGACCGGCAAAACTTCGCAAACCGTCGAATACGTGCTCACCTGGGTGGGACGCTACAGCAAGGCCGAGCAGTATGAGAACATCGTTCTCAAAGCCACGTCCGAAGGCGAGATCCTGCGGCTGAAGGACGTGGCCGAAATCGAGTTGGGCCCGTCGTACTACAACATCTACTCGGACATCGATGGCCGCCCTTCGGCGGCCATCGTGCTCAAGCAGCTTCCCGGCACCAACGCCGCGGTCGTCATTGAAGAAGTCAAACATCTACTGGAAGAGATCAAGGAGCAATCGTTCCCGCCGGGCATGACCTACGAGGTGAGCTACGACGTGTCGAGCTTCCTGGAAGCCTCCATCGAGCAGGTGCTGCATACCCTGTTGGAAGCCTTCGTCCTGGTCTCGCTGGTGGTCTATTTGTTCCTCGGCGACTGGCGTTCCACGCTGATTCCGACGCTGGCGGTGCCGGTCTCGCTGATCGGAACGTTCTTTTTCCTGCAGATGTTCGGCATGTCGATCAACCTGATCACGCTTTTCGCTCTGGTATTGGCGATCGGCGTGGTGGTGGACGACGCGATCGTGGTGGTCGAGGCGGTGCACGCCAAGATGCATGAGAGGCATCTCTCGCCCTATCAGGCCACAAAGGAAGTCGTCAACGAAATCAGCGGCGCGATCATCGCGATCACCCTGGTGATGACCGCGGTCTTTGTGCCCGTGACGTTCATGACCGGACCGGTGGGCACGTTCTACCGCCAGTTCGGCATCACCATGGCCACCTCCATCATCCTCTCCGGCGAGGTGGCGTTAACTTTGACACCCGTGCTGTGCGCAATGATTCTCAAGCCCCACACGGGGGCTCCAAAACGGCGCGGACCGCTCGGGTTGGTGCTGTATCTGTTTGATCGCGGCGTCGAAAAAGTCACGGGGGGCTATGCGGCGTTCCTGCGTCCGATCGTCACGCGCCGCCTGCTGACGATGATCGTCATTGGGGCCTTTGGCGCCGGCATTTACGCGGTGAATACGCACCTTCCGGCCGGCTTCATTCCTCTGGAGGACCAGGGAATGATCTACGGGATCATCCAGACTCCTCCCGGCTCGACGATCGAGTACACCAACGCGAAGTCCCACGAGTTGCAGGAGATCGCCAAAGAGATCGACGGAGTCCATTCGGTCTCGTCGCTGGCCGGCTACGAGGTGTTGACGGAAGGCCGCGGTTCGAACGCGGGGACTTGTCTAATCAATCTCGTGCCCTGGCACGAACGGAAGATGACCTCGAAGCAGATCATCCAGGAGCTCGAGCGCAAATGCCGTAAGATGTCGAATGTGAAGCTCGAGTTCTTCGAGCCGCCTGCGGTGCCTGGGTTTGGTGCGGCCGGTGGGTTCTCGGTGCGCGTCTTGGACAAGACGAACACGATGAATTACAAGGAACTCGGCGAAGTCACCGACAAGTTCATGGAAGCCTTGGCCAAACGGAAGGAAGTGAAGGGGCTCTTCACGTTCTTCGCCAGCAACTATCCGCAGTATGAAATCGTCATCAACAACGACGTCGCCATGCAGAAAGGAGTGTCCATCGCCAAAGCGATGGATAATCTGTCCATCGTCGTCGGCAGCACCTGGGAACAAGGCTTCATCCTCTTCGGGCAGTTCTACAAGGTTTTCGTCCAGGCCCAGCCGGAATTCCGCCGCTATCCCGAAGACCTGGAAAACATGTTCGTGAAGAACGAGCAGGGAGAGATGGTTCCCTACTCCGCGTTCATGTCGATCAAAAAGCTGCAGGGCTTGAACGAGATCAACCGCTACAATTTGTATCCCTCCGCCGCCATTCAAGGCGCGCCGTCTCCGGGCTACAGCAGCGGCGAAGCGATCCAGGCGATCCAGGAAGTCGCCGCCGAGACGTTGCCGCGCGGTTACGGCCTTGGCTGGGAAGGTCTCTCGTATGACGAAGCGGGCAAAGGAAACCTGGCGATCTATATTTTTCTGATCGTCGTCATCTTCGTCTATCTGGTGCTGGTCGGTCAGTACGAAAGTTTCATTCTGCCGCTCGCCGTGATTCTGTCGTTGCCCGTCGGGATTTTCGGATCGTTCCTGTTTCTGCAAGCGATGGGCCTGGCCAACGACGTCTACGCCCAAATTGGTCTGGTCATGCTCGTCGGTTTGCTCGGCAAGAACGCGATTTTGATCGTCGAATTCGCCGTGCAGCGGCACCACGAAGGGGTCAGTCTGAAAGAGGCGGCCATTGAAGGGGGCAAACTCCGCTTCCGACCGATTCTCATGACCTCGTTCGCGTTCATCGCCGGTCTCATTCCGCTCGTTCGTGCGACGGGGCCCGGCGCCATCGGAAACCG
>CAZDGB010000064.1:20532-25692 GCA_964504645.1 uncultured Planctomycetaceae bacterium
TGAATTACGCCAGCTGATTCAGCCAGCGGGTAACGCCCTGAGGGGCGCGCTCGGGGGACTGATAACGGCATGCGCTGTCGTCGGCGGCATGCTCATTGGCACCGTGATCGGCGTGTTGGTGATTCCCGGCCTCTACTATTTGTTCGCCTTGATGGCGAGCAAGGGGGGCAAGTTCATCCAGGACGAAGTCGATGAACCTCTGAGCGAGGTGGTCGAGCACCACTCTCATCCTCCAGTGCCGCATCCTCCTGAGCCGGCCCCGGCGATTCCCGCTTCCGTGCACTCCTCGCCGCAGACGCAAGAGGCGCACGCCGTGGAAGCGGTGCCCTCGAGTAGCGACCGGCCGCTCTGATCCTTTCGGCGTGCACCTTTCATTGTCGCGCCGCTTCACTTCGTGAGCCGAAGCGCTCCGCAAGTCCGTGAATAACAACATTCTTTGTTGAAAAGCACTTTGCCATCGCTTCGGATGCTGCAATTGTGCAACTGCTCGCGCCACCTCGTCGACATGGACAAAAATGCGCTATTCTGGCCGGTAGAACCGTCAACTTCATTACTTTTCTACCACCTTCGCCGGATTTGCTTTTCGTTCCAATCCACACTGTCGATCAATCGAGTAGTGAGCCAGACAAAGGCGTGCACCGGGGTGATCGGAAATCCTGCCGTCGGCATCGAAGCCGGCGAAAGGCTCGTGGGTGCGTTGTAAGACGGTCAGAAGATTCTCAGGCTGGGCGAATCGTCCGGGCCTGATCGCTGGCCATCAACCGCTCATCATGGACGATGTGGATGAAACGGCAAACAAGGTCTGCGAAGTCGACGCATCGAAAGCGCGCGATTGCGAGAGCGATCGCCTGCAGCCTGCTCTTGATTCTGCCGTCCTGCGGAATCCCGGGGCTTCACGCCCCGGTGCCGGGACGGGAACTGCCGGACACCTTCAACGGCACGACGACCCCGGAGAACTCCTCTCAGGTCAGCATCAACGAGTTCTTCGAAGATCCGACGCTGACGGGCTTGATCGACCTGGGACTGGCCGGCAACCAGGAACTCTTGATCCTGGCTCAGGACATCCAGATTGCCAACAATGAGATTCTGGCCCGTCGCGGAGCGTACCTTCCGTTCCTGACTATCGGCGGCGGCGCGGGGCTGGCAAAGCCCAGCTTCTTCACGCCGCGGGGAGCTGTCGAAGATCAACTCCTGGCGGCCAACGGTCAAGGCTTTCCCACCCCGCTTCCGAATTTCCTGACCGCCGTAGACCTCTCCTGGCAAATCGACATCTGGCGGCAGTTGCGGAATGCCCGGGATGCGGCGACGCTGCGCTACCTCGGTACTACCGAGGGGTGGAACTACGTCGTCACCCGGCTGGTCGCGGAGATTGCGGAGAACTATTTCGGGCTGATGGCACTCGACAAACGCTTGGAAAACCTCGACCGGACGATCGCCCTGCAGGAGCAAAGCCTCGAGATGGCGATCGCCAAGAAGGCGGCCGCCCGCGGCACCGAACTGGCGGTCCAGCGTTTCCAGGCCGAAGTCCGCAAGAACCAGAGCGAGAAGCTGATCGTCTTGCAGGAGATCATCGAGGTTGAGAACAGGATTAACTTCCTCGTCGGTCGTTTTCCGGAGCCGGTCGAGCGCAATTCCGATGACTTCTTCGAACTCGAATTGCAGACGTTGAGAGTCGGGCTCCCCGCCGAGTTGCTGGCGAATCGCCCAGACATCCGTCAGGCCGAGCGGGAACTGGAAGCCGCCGGGCTCGACATCCTGGTCGCCAAAGCCAATTTCTTCCCTAAGTTGATCATCTCCTCCGGCGTGGGCTTCGAGGCCTTCAACCCCAGGTACCTGTTCAATTCGCCGGAATCGTTGATCTATAACGCCGCCGGCGACCTGGTCGCGCCCTTGATCAATCGGAAGGCGATCCAGGCCGAATACATGAACGCGAACGCCCGGCAATTGCAGGCCGTCTACAACTACCAACGCGTCGTGCTGAACGCTTACACGGAAGTGATCAACCGCATGTCGAAGGTGGAGAACTACCGCGTCAGCATCGAAATCAAGAAGCAGCAACTGGAAGCCCTGGAAGCCTCGGTCTCCTCCGCCAGCAGGCTCTTTCAGGCGGCCCGCGCCGAATACATGGACGTCCTCTTCGCACAGCGCGATCTCATGGACGCGCGGATGGTTCTGATCGAGACGAAGCGGCAGCAACTCTCCGCCGTCGTCAACACCTATCAGGCCCTCGGCGGCGGTTTGGTGCCGCTCTTCAGTCCGGAAATCGTCGCCGCCCCGCCGGAACTGGTTCTTCCCGTTCCCGACAATCCCGAGGAATGACGTCATCCAGGGCGGATGATTGACGCGGGGTGCCGGACGGATGAACATGGAGACATGTCTGGTTTTGTGATCCAGCGCTCTGCCGTTCTGAGAGGAGTCGCCATGTCTCTCCTGAAGCATCGGATCGTCGGCTTCGTTGTGTTTCTATGCGGGATGCTGGCGGGTGCAAACTGGCATGACGCAACGCACCGAGTGTTGGCTCAGCCGGCGTTCGGCGACAAACTCGCGAAACTGATGCAGGAGAACCTGGCAACGCTCACTCAACTGGTCGATGCGCGAAAAGCGGAGTTCGAGGCGGGGATCGCCACGTTTGGCGTGCTGGTCGAAGCGGAAAAAGCGAAGCTTGAAGCCGAGTTCGAGTTGGAGCAGGATCCCGCGGCTCGCATCGAAATCCTGGAGCGGTTTGTCGAACTGGCAAAGTCGCACGAAGCCGATGAGGTCGCCGCCGTCGAAGCCGGGGCGACTTCGAGTACCGCAGACGTCTTTCTCGCGAAGTCGAACCGCATCAAGGCGGAGATTGCTCTGGAACGCGCACGGCGGGAATAGTGCTGCTTAATAAAATCTCGTTGTGCGCTGCACGGACTGTCGCCCTCAGCGGCGATGTGGTCGGATCGGCGTAGAAGCCTTTGTAGACGTCGTGCTGGCGGACATCGGTGCATTCGCATTCGTCGAACTCCTGCGTCGGATCGCGGCGAATGACAGTGACGATGTAGTCTCCCGGCGGGGCGCCGTCGCCGGGAACAAACGTCGTCAGGCGATAGCGGCCGTCGTTGCCGGTCAAAGCGACCGGGCAGACGGGTTTCGCGGCAGCGGCAACTGCGGGATGAAATGCGACGTTCGCGTTGGACACCGGTTGGCCATCGACGAGCAATCGGCCTTCGACGATATAGACGCCGCTTCGCACCAGCCGGCCGCAGCCGCTGACTGGCAGCATCAAGAACAGGACGACGATCCAGCGCATGGAACGAAAGTCCTTATTCGAGTTCGAACGGTTCCAGCGTATTGTCGCCGCGCTCGACGACGACGCGCCACGCGCTTTCATCGGGGTCGCTGTATTTGCCCTCGAACGCGTCAATTTCGGTTTCTATGTAATTGCTTTTCTTCGCGGATTCGATTTCCGGTTTCTCGAATGTCACGGCATATTCGCCGGGCGGCGCTCCGTTGCCGGGCTGGCCCGTGCTGAGCACGAAGGTGCCGTCGCCGCCAGTTTCCCCTTCCGGGATAAATTTGACTTTGCCGATGTCGAATTGCGGATGAAATTTCACCCGCACGCCCGGGGCCGGTTTGCCTTTCATCAGCACCGTGCCGGTGACCGGAACAGTGGATGGGATTGAGATATTCTGCGAGCAGCCTGCGAAACTGCAAACGAGGATCGCGCACCACCAACGACGGATGGCTCTGTGAGTGATTCTAATACTCACCGATCACTTCCCCTCCGTTGCGGCTGCCCAGGGACTTGTAGGTCGGCATGTCGATGTTCTGGCTAACGAACCGTACGACTCCGTCGCACAACAGGAATTGTGCTCCGCCGGTATGCGTGCTGCGGAAGGAGAAGTGCGGGCTGTTGAAGATCACGTCGCGCAGCGCGGCGACGTTGCCGATCATCGTGCGGGAGTAATACGGTCCGGAGATCGTATTGATCTTCACGTTCGTCGTTCCCTCGCAGAAGTAGTCGCCATTGTCGGCGCCCCAGGCGGTGAATCCCGTGGAGGGCTGGGCCACGCTGCCGATCGAAACGCTATTCACCGTCGTCGACGTGAACCCTTGAATGATGTGGTGCAACTCGCCGGCGGCTAATGTGTTCGAGAGGCCGTCTGTGATGTGCTTCCAGCTCAGCTTGTTCTTGCTGCGTTCATTCCACCACAGCGGATCGGCCGTGTGCCGGGCCACCAGCGCCGCGGCCTCGGAGGGGCTCAAGCCGCCGTCCCAAGCGGTCACGAACACGCCGTCGCTGTTGGTGTAACCATAAGTGTTGGCTGGAGGGCCGATGTCCGACGACTGCCGTGGATCGTGAATGTCGTAGTTGCCTCGGCTCCAGCCGTAGCTCGACCAGCAGTTGTAGACCGGATTGACGGGGGCCGGCATCGACGGGCAGGTAAAGACCGGTAACTGCCGGTTGGCGAGCTGGATGTTCGTCTGCCCGCCGGTGACGCCAGGCGTGAGACTGTCGGTCCCGTTGACATGGATATTCCACTGGTTCCAGATGTTGGCCTGATCGACGTAAGGGAGAATGAACACCGATGGGGCTGTGTGGCGGAAGTCGTACCAGATATTCTGCATGCCGGGGTTGTAGTCCTCAGGGCCGGAACCGCACAGCGCGATGCCGGGCAAGTACCCGTAGGTGTCGTGAAAGTTGTGCAGCGCCAGACCGATCTGCTTGAGATTGTTCTTGCACTGCGTCCGCCGAGCGGCCTCGCGGGCCTGTTGGACGGCGGGAAGCAACAACGCGATCAGGATTGCAATGATAGCGATGGAGACGAGCAGCTCGATCAGCGTGAATCCGCCGCGCGACGGGACCTTAGATAAGCGACGCATGACACCGGGCCCTTCGGAAAGTGCGAATGGAGAAAGATCACATCCGCGGTAGCAAATCCGAAGCCCAGGACGGATCGCAGCAGTGGAAGGTCGCAATCCTTCGGCGAATCATCACGTTACTTTTTCGTAATTCTCTCGGCCTGTCGAAGAAACAGACGCGGACGTCGCGGAATTCGACGAGCGGAGATTACGGAATCGCAATGTGACAGCCCGGAACGCTACGGACCAATTGACGATCCGGTCAAGCGATGAGGTCGTGAATCACTTCGCCGGCGACGTCGGTCAGGCGGAAATCGCGGCCGGCGT
>CAZDGB010000065.1:0-25560 GCA_964504645.1 uncultured Planctomycetaceae bacterium
CTGCGGATTCCGAGAGACTCGCCTGCTGAAATAGTCTCTTGTCCCAGTCGCTGCACCTGACAACAGCCTCCAGCGCAGGGATGAGAGCATTGGCTCGGCAGTGTTCTTCACCGGCCGGCAGCAGTGAGTTCCGACATCAGCGCTCGTCATCCCTCCCGAACAAGATGATAACGATGCCTGTCCCGAGCAGCAGCGTGCCGACGAGCAGCGACCACACATTGGCGTAATCGTCAAGGGGGCGAGCGGCAATATAAATCGTCGGCGGCAAGAAGATTCCGCCCATGAACATCAGGCATCCCGTGCTTCGCTCGGGCCGTTTCATGCCCCCATCCTTCCGCCCGGCGCGCCGGGCGTCAATGGGGTTGCTACCGCGCGGCGTCTCGAGCCGGTCCCTCGGGCGTTCCCGTCCAGAAGTCAATGTACGATGCGAGGACGTTCGCCGTCGTCTCACTGCCGCGACTGGCGTAGACGAGCGGATAATAGGGCACGTTCAGGAGTTCCGTGCGGCTCTTCGGCAAAATCCCGCGATCCGCCAGCCAGCACGCCGGCCCAACACTGAGCACGTAGCCTGATAACAGGGCGACGACGATCAGCAGCCAGACCCACCATCTCGATGCGGCGAATACGGAATGGCGGGGAAAGTTCGGAGATGCGGTGGGCATGCGAGAAACTGCGTAAATCTTAACAAGCACGGGATGGTCGTCTCTCAGCACAAAACAGGCCGCGACTCAACCCCTATTGCGGCACTGGATCCGGACTGTCCGGCTCGCTCGGTCGCTGCGCATCGATCCGCACGGCGATCGGCGAACTGTCATCCTGAGCGTTGAACTCCACCGTGGCGGCATCGCCCATCCGCAGTTCGGCCGCCTTTGCAGTCTTTCCGTCCAAAGTGATCTGCGTCGATCCATTAACATCGAATGTCATGTCGAAGGCGTGGGTCGTCAGGACGATTTTCGATCCCTCCACGCTCTTCAAAGTCCCTTGTTGTGTGGTCGTCGCGGCCCAAATCATCGAAGCTCCGACAGCTCCCACGATGAATAAGCCCAGCAAAAACGCGCGGAAATCGGTCAAGCGGTTCATGGTCGTTTTCTCCTCTGCGAATGCGTCCATCCAAAGAGAGAAGCACGCCCCGTGCCATCCGCTGGAAACTCATCCTCTGGCAAACCGGGGCCAATTCCCTTTTGTAGGGTGGATAGAGGCCTTGCGAGGCCCACCACTGGCGTGTGAATTCATCCCGCTAATGGGCCTCGCTCAAGCCCTCGACCACCCTATGAAATCACCAGACGCAATCAGGCGGCGGCCCTGGGCCGTCGAAGCTCAGCGATCGACGGGCGGTTGCCACATCCGTAACGCGCTCGCGATCGCGCAATGGCCCAAAAACAGGAGACCGACAACGAGTCCAATCAACGACCACAGCCAGCCGATATGGGCTTCGTCGCCGGAGAGCCAATTCAGCGCAACGAGCGACGTCAGCGACAGCCCCAGAAAGAACGACACGCCCAGTTCGAACCAAGACAGCTGCCTCGAGCCGTCGATCTCGCGGCCGGCAATCCGTGCGCAACGCCGGCAAATGTAAACATCCTTGTTCGGCGCTTGCACGAGCGGACCGTCCGTCGGCGATTTGCCACAGAACGAACAGGCGATCGTCCGCGCGGACTCGCCTGCGGGCTTCGGGGGCACGTGCGGTTTCGGATCGGTCTCGGACATCGGGAACTGGGCTCAGTAAGTTGGTTCTTCATCCAGGCTACAAGATGGATACTTCTCCGTTCTGACCTCACTTCTTCCTCGCCGGCTTCTTCGCGGTGGACGCGAGTGCTTGGCGATTCGCAATCTTTCTCAACCAGTCGGAGACTTGAATTCCTTTTGCGGCGGCCGCAGCCCTCCACGCGTTCCATTCTTCCTTGGTCGCTCGAATGTCTCGAAGGGAGCCGTCGGGTCGTGACCCTTGATTTGCTGGCATGTTGCCTCCTCTTCTCCGGCTTCATATCGGGAGGAGATCACTCGCCTATCTTGAATCCTGCTCTCTTAGCGTGGCGATTGGCTATCACCCGCAACCAATCCGACACCTTCACGCCTTCGGCTGCAGCGGCAGCCCTCCAAGAGTTCCACTCCTTTTGAGTCGCTCGAATCACGCGAATCGAGCCTTCCGGCCGTGAATATCCGCTGCTCGCTGGCATACTATTTCCTTTTCGCCGACCGGTGGCTCAGACGCTGCTCTGAGAGACTGAGATTTTAAGAGGTCAACAAGTCCTAGAAAACTGCGAAATCCAAAGGAAAATTCGATGGCAAGGCGAGCTTTGATTCTGATCGACGTGCAAAACGACTACTTCGCGGGAGGCAAGTGGCCGTTAGTGGAGATGGATTTGGCAGCGGACAATGCGGCGGAGCTTCTCGCGGCCGCGCGCGCCGCCGGTGACCTGGTGGTCCATGTGCGACACGAGTTTCCCACAGCGGACGCCCCTTTCTTCGCACCCGGTTCCGATGGCGCGAGAATTCATTCCAAGGTGCGTTCGCTCGATGGCGAGCCGGTCGTCCTCAAGCATCACGTCAACTCGTTCCGCGAAACCGACCTGAAGGCCATTCTGGACCGGCACCAAGTCGAAGAGTTAGTCCTCTGTGGGGCCATGAGCCATATGTGTGTGGACGCTGGGGCACGCGCCGCGAGCGATCTGGGCTATCGATGCGTGGTGGTGCACGACGCGTGTGCCACGCGCGACCAGGAGTTCAACGGCACCGTCGTTCGCGCCGCAGACGTTCACGCCGCCTTCATGGCTGCCCTCGGCTTCGGCTACGCCAAGCTCGTGTCGACGCAAGACTACCTCGCGCAATCCGCGGGCCGTTGACGCCCGGCGCGGTGGGCGTCAATCGGGGAACGTAAGGCCCCCGCCGGAAAACCGCTATGCTGGCGGCATGGACGAGAAGCCTGTGGCGTATTCTTGAAGTCACATCGGAAGTTAGTAACGTCATGAGGATGAATCAGCAACTCGCCTGGCCGCCCTGGATCACCCGCTTGGCAATCCTGCTTTTGCAGGTCGCGACTGTCGGTCCTGTCCGGTTCGTGTCGGTGGAAGTGCGCATCTCGCAGCACGAGCGACAAATTGCAGGCCAGATTGAGGAATTCGGAGGTCGCGTCAGGTTTGAACGCGACGACGATGAGCCAAGTTGGCTATCAAGAGAGCTGGGCATCGATCTCCCGTGGTCAGTGCGCGTGTTCGAAATCGACCTTCCTTGGGTGTCTGATGAAATCATGCAAGGTATGGGAAGTCTCTCTCGACTCAGTTATTTGAGGATCCGTGATGTCTCTGATAATTCAATGCAGTTTCTTGCGAACTTGAAGAAGCTCAAATTCCTCGAGATCAATCGGAATCTGGACGACACGACGATTCGAGGACTGGACGGGTTGAAGAACCTCGTGACCTTAGACCTAGCGAGCAAGTCCCATGAGTTCAGCGATATTGGTCTCGAGTCGCTCCAGAACATGACACACCTTGAAGACCTGGATTTGTCGTACACGCAGATCAATGGCGATGGGTTCAAGCATCTCAACCGCTTGACCAACCTCGATACGTTGCAGTTGTACAACACGCAATTCAACGACGCCGGTCTCGCAAATCTGCGGCACATGACCAAGCTCTTCGAGTTGGGTTTATCAGAGACTCAGATCACTGATGCGGGATTGGAACATCTGCAAGGCCTGACGAGTCTGAAACTGCTCTATATGGAAAACGTTCAAATTCAGGGAAACGGACTGAAGCACCTAGGTCGACTGAAACAACTTAGCGAACTCTATTTGGCCGATACGAGGATCGACGATGCGGGTCTTGAACACTTGAAATCATTGACCGGTCTCAGACGTCTCGATCTTCGGAACACGAAAGTCACCAACGCCGGTCTTGCTCATCTGACGGAGATGAGCAATCTCAACTACCTGGACCTGGCTGGCACAGCGGTGCGCAACGGAGGGCTTGTCTATTTGAAAGATCTTCCGAAACTCGAGTTCCTTGGCCTGGAGGTGGAGGAGTTTGGTCCGATTGCATTGGACCTTCTGAAAGGTATGCCCGCTCTCAGGGAAATTAGTCTCCCACGAAATGCCCTCGATGAAGTTCACGGCCTGCTTCACGATGCCGTGCCACATTGCCGGATTTATCAGCGTAGGAACCGGTGATCCATATCCACCACCACGGCATCAACAAGAGCCCTGCGGGATGGCATGTTTCGTTGGCTCCAGCGCCGTGCCACTGCTTGGCGGCTTTGAGCCAAGCAGTGCGAACCGGGAACCACCTCGGCGAGCGTGCCGGTATTTGCGCCTCGCCGCACTGCTTGTCCAAGAGCGGACAAGCAGTGGCACGAAATCGTCTTGTAGAGTGGCCCAGACGCTGCTCTGAGCGTCTGGATTCACAAGAGGTCAACAGGCCCCTGCGAACGAAGCCTCTGGTAAACCCAGACGTCCAAGGCGACCTCTGGGCCACCCTGCCCATTGTATAAGTCGAGCGCTATCTTGCCGGCGCAACCAAACACGCATCAACCAGTGCCGGTCTGAAACCGGTCACAGCACGCCAAGCGTCAGATAACCGTCGGCTAAGCGTCGCTATGGCGTCATTAAGCGTCGATTACGCGTCAATATTCGGCGTGCAGCCGCCGCGTCAGGACGCCTGTTTGTTAACGCTTTGTCGCCAGCATCGACCGGTGGGAACGGAAAAACGAGAAGCGGCGGACTCGTCGACCGAGCACGCCGCTTCTGCTTTTATCTCTCGACTCTGGACTACACCAGCCCCTTGATCGGCTCGCCGTAGTAGACGTGGTGGGGGCGGCCGAGTTCGTCGGACCACATCGTCGCTTCGGGGATGCCGAGCGAATCGTAGATCGTGGCGGCCATGTTTTCCGGCGTTTGCGGGTCCGACGCGGGATACGCGCCGATCTTGTCGGTCGCGCCGATCACCGTACCGCCTTTGGTTCCGCCGCCGGCGAAGAAGACCGTCTGCGACATGCCCCAGTGGTCGCGGCCCGGCAGCTTGTAGTGCTGCGGCAGATGCGTGACCTTCGGCGTGCGGCCGAACTCGCCGGCCATGACGATCAGCGTGTCCTTGAGCTGGCCGCTCGTTTCCAGATCGTCGAGCAGCGCCGAGAGACTGCGGTCGAGCGGCGGGAACAACTGGTCTTTCAAGTGCGGGAACATTTCGCCGTGCGTATCCCACGTCTCGTTGTTGCCGAGGTTCACCTGCACGAGGCCGACGCCGGCTTCGACCAGCCGGCGGGCCATCAAGAGCGACCAGCCGAACGAATTGCGGCCGTAGCGCTGCTGGGTTTCCGCATCGGCATGGGTGACGTCGAATGCTTCGCGGACCTTGCCGTCGGTCATCAGCGAGATCACGGCCTGGCGATAGCGGTCGAACGATTCGACGCTGGCGACGTCGTCCCAGGCCCGCCGCTGGTCGTCGACGTGCTTCATCAGATCGAGCCGGCCGCCGAGACGCTGATACGTCATGTGCTGCGGCAACGTCAGGCTTGGCGCCTGGAAGGCGCGCTTCTGCGCTTCGTGCGGGCGTTCCTGATGATCGAACCCGTATTCGGGATACGCGCCGTAAGAGCGCGGATCGTAGGGCGACGCCTCGATGAACCACGGGTCGCGATGGCGGCCCATTATGCCGGCGAACTGGCCGGGGATGACTTCGCCCGAATAGTGGATCAGCTTTTCTGGCAGCGCGATGGCCGGCGGCAGGTTGTTCCGCTCCGGCATGAAGTAGCTCGCCATCGACGCGATGGCGGGGAAGTCGGTTGCTTGCGGTTTCGTCGGGCTGAACGCGGGCGGCGCTCCCGAGCGGCCCGTCAGCATGATGTGGTGGCCTAGCCGATGATCGTTCGTCGAATGCGTGAGCGACCGGACGAGCGACCACAAATGCGACCGCTGTGCGAGTTGCGGCAAGTGCTCGCAGATGTCGATGCCCGGCGTGTTCGTAGCGATCGGTCGGAACTCGCCGCGAATGTTGTCCGCGGCATCGGGCTTCATATCGAAGCTGTCGTGCTGGCCGAGCCCGCCGGAGAGGAAAATGTAGATCACCCGGCGGCGGTCGTTCACCAGTCCCGGCGACGCGGCGCGAAGCGCGGTGAGATGGTTGCCGCCTAAGCCCAGCAATCCAACCGCCCCGGCTTGCAGAGCGGTCCGACGATCGATGGCCGCATGTTGCCAATTCATGGAAATACCCTTAGCGCCGCGGACGCATCAGTAGCCGCTTTCCCATAATCTAATATCGGTCCGGGCGAGCGGCAAGTCGAATGATAAATAAAGTCAGTCTCGCCACCGGATTCCGGCGCAAATCCTTTACGCCGACGGAGACCGGGTGCTATCTTATAGAAACTTCCCGATGCAATCGGGACTGTGCCAGCGTTTCGTCTCGCCGCCTGCCGCACTCTTCAGCCGAGCCTGCCATGACACGGTGCCCACTTTTCGCCTGGATTTTCGGTGTCGCTGTCAGCGCCGGAGTGGTGACTTTGCGTGCTGACGATGAAAAACCGGTCAGCTACTACCGCCAGGTGCGGCCGATTCTCCAACGGCATTGTTCCGGCTGCCATCAACCCGCGAAAGTCGGCGGTAACTTGCTCCTCACCGGTTATGCCGAGTTCGTCAAAGGAGGCGAGAACGGCCCGAGCTTCGTCCCTGGCAAGCCGGCGGAGAGCCTCATCATCGGTTATATCTCCGGCGACAAACCGCAGATGCCTCTCAACAGCGAACCGCTCAAAAAAGTGCAAGTCGACCTGATCGCAAAGTGGATCGAACAAGGCGGGAAAGACGATTCGCCCGCCTCCGCTCGCGATGACATTTCGCCGGCGAATCCGCCGGTTTATCACGCCCCGCCGGTGATCACATCGCTCGATTACTCGCCCGACAGCCAGACGCTCGCCGTCACGGGCTATCACGAAATCCTGCTGCACAAAGCCGACGGCAGCGGACTCGTCGGCCGATTGGTCGGCCGCGCGCCAAAGATCACGTCGGTGAAGTACGCACCCAACGGGCAATTTCTCGCCGCGACCGGCGGAGCGCCGGCGCTCTTTGGCGAGTTGCAACTCTGGGACACGACGAAGAAAGAATTGCTGCAATCGGCGACGATCTCGTTCGACACGCTGTTCGGCGTGTCGATCAGCGACGACAGCACGCAGGTTGCGTTCGGCAGCTTCGACAACAAGGCCCGCGTGCTGCAAGTCGCCGATCTGAAGCCGATCTCGCAGATGGATGCCCATTCCGATCTCGTCTTCGCCACGACGTTCTCGCTGAAGAACGACCATCTGATTTCCGTCAGCCGCGACATGTCGATGAAACTGACCGAGATCAAGACGTCGCAGTTCATCGATAACATCACCAGCATTACGCCGGGTGCTTTGAAGGGCGGCCTGATGACGGTGCAGCGGCATCCGAAAGAAGAACAGGTGCTGATCGGCGGCTCGGACGGCGAGCCGAAGCTCTACAAGATCTTCCGTACGCAGGCCCGGCAGATCGGCGACGACTTCAACAAGATTCGCGGTTACCAGGCATTGCCGGGCCGCATTGTCAGCGTCGACTTCAACGCCGACGGCAGCCAGTTCGTGGTTGGTTCCAGCAATGCGACCAGCGGTGCGGCCCGCATCTACAAGACCGACGACGGCACGCTGCTGCACGAACTGCCGGGCCACATATCGGGCGTCTTCGCCGTGGCGTTCCGTCCCGACGGGGCGCAAGTCGCTACCGGCGGCCTCGACGGCGCGGTGCGGTTGTTCGACGTCGCCAGCGGAAAACTTGTGAGTGAATTTTTGCCCGTGACGATCACGCCGGCCGTCGCCGGAAAATGATTTGTTTAGAGTTTGGATCACCGGTTAGCCGCGACGCGGAGGCTTGGCGAAGCGGAGCGTTTCAAGGATCCCATTCATGCGACACGGATTATTGGCCCTCGGACTTGTGTGCTTATCCTCGACGCTGTTCGCGCAAGACGCGCCGGCGATCGTCAAGCTCCAGTCGATCCCCGAGAAGCTCACCCTGAGCAACATCCGCGACGGACGCAGCCTGATCGTGCAGGGCGTCACCGCGCAAGGCGACGTGATCGATCTCACCGCGGAAGCAAAGAAGACCGCCGAAGGTCCGGCGATCGCCCTCGATGCCGACGGCTTCGTGACGCCCGCCGCCGTCGGCACGGCGAACGTGCTGATCCAAGCCCGCGGCATCGACCTGCGGGTGCCGTGCGAAGTAACCGACGTCTCGCCCAAGGCGGTCGATTTCATCCGCGACGTCGAACCGTTCCTCAGCAAGACCGGTTGCAGCCAGGGAACGTGCCACGGCGGACAGCAGGGGAAGAAAGGCTTCAAGCTCTCGCTCCGCGGCTACGACCCGATCTACGATTACCGCGCACTGGTCGACGACGTTTCCGCCCGGCGATTCAATCGAGCCAATCCGTCCGACAGCCTGATGCTCCTCAAGCCGACGCAGGCCGTGCCGCACGAAGGGGGCTTCCTCTTCGACGAGCAATCGCGGCCGTACAAGGTGTTGGAACAATGGATCGCGGAGGGCTGCCAATGGAGCGAATCGACCCGGCCGGAACGATTGGAAATCCGCCCGGCGAAGCCCCTATTGGATAAGGTCGGCCAGACGCAGCAGTTGCAGGTGATCGCCTACTATCCCGACGGGACCAACCGCGACGTGACCCGCGAGGCGATCTTCGAAACAAGCAACTTCGAAGTGAACACCGTCAGCGGCACGGGGCAGATCAAGGCCGTCCGCCGCGGCGAAGCGGCCGTTCTCGTCAAATACGAAGGGGCGTTCGCGAATACATCGGTCACGGTCCTCGGCGTCCGCGAAGGCTACGCCTGGAAAGAGACGCCGGAATTCAACTACGTCGATACGCACATCAACAACAAGCTGAAGCGGTTGAAGATTCTGCCGTCGGACCTGTGCACCGACGCCGAGTTTCTGCGGCGCGTGTCGCTCGATCTGACGGGGTTGCCGCCAAACTCGGCGGAGACGCGGGCGTTTCTGGCCGATCCGCGGGAATCGTCCGCGAAACGGCAGGCGAAGATCGAAGAGTTGTTGGAATCGCCCGGGTACGTCGACCACTGGTCGCACAAGTGGAGCGATCTGCTCTTGTCGAACCGGAAGTTCATCAACGAAAAAGGGGTCTGGGCGTTCCGCAATTGGATTCGCCAGGCCGTCGCCGAAAACAAACCCTATGACAAGTTCGTGTACGAGTTGATGACGGCGTCCGGCGGCACGCTGGAGAACCCCGCGGCGAACTACTACCGCATCGCCCGCGAGCCGCGCGAAGTCATGGAGAACATGACGCAGGTCTTCCTGGGCACGCGGTTCGTCTGCGCCCAATGCCACGACCATCCGTTCGAACGCTGGACGCAGACGAATTACTTCCAGCTCTCCGCGTACTTCGGCGGCGTCGGCCGCAAACCCGGCGCGACGAACGAAGAGGAAGTCGTCTTCGATCTTCGCGCGGCCCAACCGGTGATCCACATCGGCACCGGTCAGCCGGCCCCAGCGAAGTTCCCGTTCACGGTCGAAGGCGTCAGCCTGGAAAATGATCTCCCGCGGACGCAACTCGCCAAGTGGCTCACGTCGAAGGAGAACCCGTACTTCGCCAAGAGCCTCGCGAACCGCTACTGGAGCTACTTCTTCGGCCGCGGGATCATCGACCCGGTCGACGATATACGCCTGAGCAATCCGCCGACGAACCCGGAACTGCTCAATGCTCTCACGGCCGATTTCATCGCCCATCAGTTCGACACGAAGCAACTGATCCGCACGATCGTCTCGTCGCACGCCTACCAGCGAACGTTCGAGCCGAACACGTTCAATGCCGACGACGACTTGCACTATTCGCACGCCGCGCCGCGGCGGCTGTCGGCGGAACCACTGCTCGACGCGATTTTGATCGCGACCGGCGCCCCGTCGAACCTGCCAGGGGTTCCGTCCGGCTTCCGCGCGTCGCAGTTGCCCGACTCGTCGATGCAGAACCCGTTCCTGGACATGTTCGGCCGCGCCCCGCGCGAGTCGCCGTGCGAATGCGAGCGGACGAGTGAAGTCAGCCTGGCGCAGACGCTGACGCTGATCAACGGCCCGACGATCTCCGAGGCGATCGTCCACCCGCAAGGCCTGATCGCGAAGCTCGTCGCGGATCAAGCCGACGCAAAGAAGA
The DNA here is from genome assembly GCA_964504645.1 of uncultured Planctomycetaceae bacterium. Classification (GTDB taxonomy): domain Bacteria; phylum Planctomycetota; class Planctomycetia; order Planctomycetales; family Planctomycetaceae; genus CAZDGB01. Next base: position 10,164 of record CAZDGB010000065.1, read on the forward strand.
TGGTCGAGGAAATCTACCTCGCCACCGTCGGCCGCTTTCCGAACGACACGGAACGGAACCAGGGCGAGAAGTACCTCGCCGACTACGGCCTCGCTGAGGGCGCGCAGGACCTGATGTGGGCGCTCATCAACAGCCCGGCGTTTCTGTTCAACCGATAAGCGTCAAAGCCCGGCTTCCGCTTTGGGAAGCCGGGCTTTTGTGCGCGCAAAGAAGCCCACAGTTGGCGACCCGCGGCGGAGAACTTACACTAACCCGGAATCGGGCAGGTCTCTCCATTAGCTCATCTTCCGGGAATATTTACCATGGACACCACAAACGGCACTCTGAATCGCAAGTTGCGGATGGCGCTCGTCGGCGGCGGGCAGGGGGCGTTCATCGGCCGCGTCCACGTCACGGCGGCCGTGCTCGACAACCGGGCCGCGCTCGTCGCGGGGGCGCTGTCGTCCGATCCGGCGAAGGCGAAGGCGTCGGCCCCCAGCTACGACATCCCGGCCGATCGGGCCTACGGCTCGTTCGCGGAGATGGTCGACAAGGAGAAGGCGCTGCCGGCGGATAAGCGGATCGACTTCGTCACGGTCGCCACGCCGAACCACACGCATTTCCCGATCGCGAAAGCCGCGCTCGAGGCCGGGTTTAACGTGCTGTGCGACAAGCCGATGACATTCGACCTCGCCCAGGCCGAGGAATTGGTGAAGCTCGTCGAGAAGTCCGGCGCGGTGTTCGCCGTCACGCACAACTACACCGGCTATCCGCTCGTGCGGCAGGCGCGGGAAATGATCCTGAACGGCGACCTCGGAGAAATCCAGGCGATCCGCTCGAACTACATCCAGGGCTGGCTGCGGAGCCGGCTGGAGTCGAGCGATCAGAAGCAGGCCAAGTGGCGCACCGACCCGAAGCAGTCCGGCGCAGCGGGCTGTTTCGGCGACATCGGCACGCACGCCTATAACCTCGGCCGCTATATGACGGGCCTGTTGCCCGCAGAGATTTCCTGCCATCTGAAGATTTTCGAATCGGGCCGCGCGCTGGACGACTACGGCGTCGCGGTGATCCGCTATCAGAACGGCGCGCTCGGCACGGTGACGGCCAGCCAGATTTCGCACGGCCGCGAGAACGATCTGTTCATCGAAGTCGACGGCACGAAGGGGGCCCTGTCCTGGCGGCAGGAGGAGCCGAACGTGATGATCGTCCGCCGCAACGGCCAGCCGCACGCCATGTACACCCGCGATCCGAACGCGCCGTTCATGACCGAGATGGGCAAGGCCGCGTGCCGGTTGCCCAGCGGGCACCCCGAGGCGTTCTTCGAGGCGTTTGCCAACGTCTACCGGTTCGCCTATGACGACATGGCGAAGCGGGCCGCAGGCCAGCCGTTCGAGAAGAAGAACACCGTCTACCCGAACGTCTACGACGGGGCAGAGGGGATGCACTTCATCCAGCAATGCGTCGCCAGCAGCCAACAGAACGGCGCGTGGCTGCCGCTGAAGTACGCCGGGGCGCGGAAGTAGCACGGCGAGCCGCACGCATGGAAATCCGGTTCTGCTCTAATAACCGGGTTTCGCTTTTCGCGTGTCAACGGACGAAAGCGAATACCGGTTAGAAGACGAACCGGGACTCAGCGGAAAAACCGTTCGGGTCGCCAAGTTCGCTTCGATGCCTACGTACGGCATTTTCTTCGGCAATTTCGTGCGAGCACACGCCGGTAGCCGATAAGGCTTATCCTCCGGAGATTGATGCGTTGCAGGTTGTCGGCGGTGGATTGGGAAAAGGCATTCGAACTTCGTGTCCTTCCCAACCCCCAATCTGCAACCCACAACCCCCGATCCTCTGCCTTCCGACATCGACTGGATGCGTCAGGCCGTCGGCCGATTGGCCGATGCCGTCGGCTGGCCGATTTCCTGGAACGACGCCGCATCGTCGGACGATCCCTTGGGCGAGATCGCCGTCCGCGACGACGACGGCGTTCTCGGTTGCATCGTGCTCGACGCGCCGGACGATCCGCGGCTCGTGCGGAACTTCTGTTCGGCCCGCGAGGTTGCCGGGGTCTTCGCCGAAGTCTTGAGCCGGCTGGCGTGCGCGTCGCGGAACCTGGCAGTCCGGAGCCGGGACATCTCCACGCTGGTGGAAGTCGGACAGTTCGTCCCGCGGGCCGCGGACGTGCAATCTGGCATGTCGCATCTGCTGCGGGCGGCGGCGCAGCTCTCCGGCCTGTGGAGCAGCGCGTGCTTCTTCTTCGATGCGCGGGCCGCTCTGCTGCGACTTCGGGCAACATATCGTTTGCCGGCGAAGACTGTTCCTCACGCTAATCGCACGGCGGATGCGAAATCGCCCGATGGCCGCGCCGCCGAGGACGGCGCAATCGTGCTGAATCGTTTTCATCCCAAGGACGGCGTCTGGTTGCCGCCCGGCGTGGCGACAGGCGTTTGCGTGCCGGTCCTGGCGGACGGCGTGCTGCTCGGTTCGCTCTGGGGCTACGATCGCCGGCAGCGGGACCTCGGACAGAAAGAGATCAGCGTCCTGCAATCGATCGCCGCACAGATCGCGTCGGTGCTGGAACGGTCGGCGTTGTTGCAGGAGAGCGCCAAGCAACAGCAGTTGCAGACCGAATTGCGGATCGCCGCGCGGCATTTGCCCGTCAGCCTGTTGCAGCACCCGCCGAGCGAGTGGGGACTCGATGTCGCCGTGCGGGCCGCGACGGTGAGCGGAGTGGGGGGCGACTTCTGCGAAGTCGTGCCGTTGGGGAATCATCGCACGTTGTTCGCCATCGGCGATGCGGTAGGGCACAGTGTCCCCGCGGCGATGCTGGTCTCATCGGCCCGCGGCGCACTGCGGGCGCTACTGGCCCAGACGCTGGCGGATAACGTCACGCCAGCAGAGCTGATGAACGGGATCAACCGCGGCTTACACGCCATCACGAAGTCCGAGCAGTTCGTGACGCTGGTCGTGGGCGTAATCGACAGCCGGGTCGGCACGCTGACCTACACGAATGCCGGCCATCCGCAGCCGCTGCTGTTGCGCGGCGACGAATGGCTCTCGCTGCAATCGCACGGCATGTTTCTCGGCGTTGTTCCCGAAACGAACTACGCGTCGAGCGAACTCGAACTCGCCGCGGGCGACGTCCTCATCTGCTTCACGGATGGCGTGACGGAGACGATCAACGCGTCGCGGGAGGTGTTCCGCCGGCAAGGAATCCAATCGACGATTGCCGCCGCCGGTGAATCCACGGCAGAAGAGATGGCCGCAGCGATCTGGCGCCGACTGGAATCGCACGCCCCCGGCCCGCTGCGGGACGATCGCACGCTGCTGGTGCTGAAGCATCGCGGTGCTTGCCGGCCAGTCCTCCCAGGGTAGGTCGCAAAGCCTCGCAACCCTGGGCTTCAAGACGTATCAGTTCTGGCTGAACGTCAACCGGCGGGCAGCTTCGCGGCCGAGCGGGTCGCGCAGAAATTTCTGATGGCAGCGCGGGCAGAGATCGAACCGCAGCGCCTTGGTCTCGCAGTCGTCGAGGTCCGAATCCTCATTCGCCGCGATCTGCTGAGCGACCTGGTCGAGATGATCGGCATCGAGATCGCCGGGCGAAAGCTGATCGGGATCGAACGCCGGGAAGACTTCGAGCTTCACCACAAAGCGGCGATCATCCAACTGGCAACCACAGAGATCACACGAGAAATGCAACATTTTGCCTGACTCTTCCCAAGCGAAAACACGTTTGAAGTCGGAAGGCCACAACTGCAATCGCGATTTCGATTGTAAGCACAACGCGAGAAGTCTGGGAAGGTTCGTTTAGAAAAATTTTCTATGAGCTGACAAGAGAATTTCCGAGCGATTGCGCCGCCATTGATCTTGACGCAGCGAACCAGCGCCCTTCATTTTCCGGGCAGACGAACAATGCCGTCCCAATCGACGGGAGGCATTCGATTGCGCGCCGTGATGTGCTGCAACAGAAAATCCTGCGCGCGGTCGCTGGCCGGCATCTGATGCAGATGGCGATACGCCTCATCCCAGCGGCCTTCCAGAAACGCGGCCACGCCCGCTTCATATTGCTCGACGTGCTCCGTGGTCAACTCGCTTCCCTCGCCGAACGGCGGCAACAATTCGCTGACGAGCACCGGCGTGTCCATCCCGTACGGCAACACTTTGCTGAGCGTCCGCAGCCGGCCTTCTTCCGGCAGCAAGCGTTCCTGCAGAATCCACCGCGTCGATTCGTCGACGAGAATCGGCACGTGCAACTGCTTCGTCATGCTTTCCAACCGGCTGGCGAGATTCACGACCGGGCCGAATACCGTGACCTTCACCTGGTCCGAGGTGCCGATCTTCCCCGCGACCGCGCGGCCGTGAGCGATCCCGATCCCCATTGCGAAGTCCGACAGCGGATGATTCTTCTGCGCCGCCGCCTTGGCGAACGCGCTGCGAATCCCGAGCGCGGCGCGGCACGCGTTCACGGCCGCCTCCGGCGACGCGAACGGCCAGCCCCAGAAGCCGAGCGCGGCATCGCCCTGGAAATCGCCCGTCACGCCGCCGTGTTCCAGGATGTGCTGCGTCATCACGCCGAGCGCCCGGCTGACGCGTTCCAACAGTCCGATCAGGTCGCCCGCCGAACTCTCTGCCCGCTGGCTGAAGCCGCGCAGATCGCAGAACATCACCGTGACGTCGCATTCGCACGGTTCGAGCAGCGTTGTGTCGAGCTCGTCGCCGAGCGCGGCGAGAATCGGCGGCGCGAAGAATTGCCGCAGCCCCGCTTTCTGCCGCTCCATCCGCCGCGCTTTGAGAACCGCGCCGATGATTTCGGCGACCAGTTCCGTGAACTTCACGTCGGCATTGAGCAGCAGCTTGTCCGACAGCGTCGTCCCCGGCACGAATGTCGGCCCCATTTTCCCGGCGACGTACAGCCCCGTTTGTTCCGCGGCGAGCCCCGTCACCGGCGTGCAATATGCCCAGTCGAACTCCTGGCCGAGCGTGTTGTCGCCGGCATTCGCATCGACGGTCGGTTCCCACACGTGCAGCACGGTGCCGCGGCGATGCGACAGCGCTTCCCACGTCAGGCGCCGGCTGGGCCGCAATTCCCCGGCGGTCTCGCGGCGGCGCTCCCAATGCCAGACGCGCACCACTTCGCCGGCCGCGACGGAAACGATCGCCGCAGCCTCGGCGTGCACGACCCCTTTCAGCAATAAGTTGACGAGCCGATGCCGCAACTCTTGGTCGTCCCGCGCGCCGGAGATGACTTCCGGCAAATGCGTGAGGACTTCGAGCCGGTTCTCCGGATCCTGATAACGAATTTGCTGCAACTGCTGTTGAGTGAAGGCCACTTCCTGCACGGGCCGCTCGCCGCCAGAAGCGGAATCGCCTTCCACGCGCGATAGACGAAAGACGGTCTGGCCCAGCACGAAGTGCCGGCCGGGCGGAACTTCGCACGCCTCTTCCGATTTGCCTTGAAAGTACAACGGGTTCGTGGATTCCGGCAGCAGCCGCACCTGCAGCAGACCGTCGTGCAGCGTGAGCTCGACGTGCCGCGTGGAGATTTGTCGATCCCAGGAAATGCAGAACGGAACGTCGGCGCCGCGGCCGAGGGTGACCGTCGTGCCGGGTGTCAACACGTGCCGCAGGCGCTGATTCGGCTCAGAGCCTTGAGCCAGCAACTCAAACACGGTCGCCTCCCCGCGCGGTCCAATTGAGCGTGCCGGCGGTCGGCCAGTTGCCGCCGTTGCCGCTCCACGGCCACCAACGGAGCGGCCGCTCGTTGACGATCCGCACGATGAGCCACCAGCAGCCGGCGACCAGGGCGACGACGATCGCCACGGCAGCCAGGCCGAACATCCAGATCCGCGTCCGCAAGTCGTCCATGGCCCGAAACGCGGCGGCCCGGCGCTCTTGCACCACGGCGATCCACCCGGTGTCGGCCCAACCGGCTTCGCCGACCCGACAAAACGCCGCCAGCCAGCGGCCACTGTATTTCTGCGGCTCAATTTCACCCATCGGGTCGAAGTACTCGTCCGTGCGGTCCAATTCCGATGCGGCGACCTCCGTGGCGGGCGTGGCGAGCAGCTTCGCCAACTGCTCTTGAATCTCCGGTGAGACTGTGAGCCGCTCGTATTCGCCGAGCCGCCAATCGGTATGAGCAATGAGCTTCCATTTGCGGCTGTCGATCAGCGCGAGCACGCGATCGACGCTTTCTTCGCCTTGCGAAGTGACGGCCCGTTCGTAGTCCTGAAACAGATCGCTCAGTTCGATGGATCGCGCCAAAACTCCGATCACGTTCTCTTTGGTGGAATCCCAAATCGGCACCGACAGCGCCACGCGATACTGGCCCGATTTCGAGTTCGTGCTCTGGTAGGGTCGCGAGATGCGAGGTTCCCGAAGCGGCCGCAAATCGGCCGGCGCGGTCTCGGCCGTGAAATTCTCATCCAGGCCGTGAAAGTAACTGCGATACGAAAATTTTTTGTCGAGCGTCGAGCGATTTGGGGTATCTGGTCCGTGGAAACCATCCGACTCGCGATGCCACCGCTGATACCCCTCGGCATCGGTCAAAAACCAACTGGAGTCAACCTTCCGATTCAACTCTTGGCGCTTCGCCAGCATCGACGCAAATTTGTCATCCAGTAGTCTCATCAGATCCCGCCGCTCATCCAGCGGCAAGCTGGCATATTCCTCTACCATAGAACGAAATTCCTCGCCCTGCGCGATGTCCAGTAATTCCTCGCGCCGATCCACTAGATCGCGCTCAAGGCTGTTAGCCAAGAGATTGGCCGTGAGCACGTCGCTTTCGAGCGCCCGCTCCGCCAGATTTCCTCGGGTGGTGGACATCGCGTCGTACATCGCATTCGACGCCAAGGGGACGATCGACAGCAGCAACAACAGCGGCAGGACGAAGCCCAACAACAGCAGCGGACGCCGCGAGCGTTGCCGCTCACGCTCCGTCAACCGGTCGAGCACGGCTTGAGCATTCGGAAAGCGCCGCGACGGCGAAATCGACAGGCAGCGGTCGATGATGTCCGTCAGCAGGGAATCCATGCCCGGCGCCTGGCGATGCTGCTGCGGTTTTGGACTCTCGAGCGCAATCTGCCGGTACAGCGTCAACTGATGATCGAGGCTCGTCGCCTTCCGCAAGCGCTCTTCGGCCTCCGGCGTCCGATACGGCGGCTGGCCGGTCACCATGTGATACAAGAGCGCGCCCAGGCCGTAGACGTCCCACCGCGCGTCCGGCACGGCTTTGAGATCCGCCTGCTCCGGCGCCATATAGAACAGCGTTCCTAATGCCGGGCTGCGTTCGTCTGCCAGACGCGACTGCCCGAAGTCGCACAGCCGCGGCTCCCAATCCTGATCAAGCAGCACGTTCGCCGGTTTCAAATCGCAATGCAGAATGCCGCTGCCGTGCGCATGGACCAGCGCCTGGGCGATGCGGGTCGCGATCCGCACGGCGTCGCGCACCGGCAACGGCCCCTGCGACAGCCGGTCGGCCAGCGATCCGTTGTCGAGATACTCCATCACATAGTACGGCGGATCATGGTCCCAACCGACGTTCAATAGTCCGACGATGTTTCGCGACGTGTAGAGCACCGCGAGTTTCTCGACCTCGCGTCCCAAGAGCGACCAATCGACGCCGCGGCGATGCGCATAGAACTTGATCGCCACCTGTTTGCCGGTGTTCTGCTCGCGGGCGAGCCACACCGAGCCGAAACGGCCTTCGCCGATTTTCCGTTGGATGTGATACCCCGGAACCAGCGACGGCGGCTGATCGTCCGCCAGGCTCAATTGCCGCGCACGGCTCCGCTGGTCCTCGTCTTGAGGAAGCGTGGCGGTGAGATCGGGCGCGGCGGAGGGAGAAATGGCAATCGCTCTTCGTCGAATGGGACGAACTCCTCACAAAGACATGATATGCCGGACTCGCCCGCCGCCTCAACCGGCTGGCTCAAGCAATCGCCAGAGCCGACCCTCGCCAGGCCAAATCTGGTTTCCCGCTGGGAAAGAGCCGTCGAATCCAGGCTTCCGCCGCAGCGTGAAAGAGGGGCGTGTCGGACGATGCGGTTGAAAGCACCGATGTCTCCGCACGGGTCATCAGCACGATCTGTCCGTCCATCTGAGTCATCAACTTGCCGCCCGCCGCCTGATGACGCCGCAATTCCACGCCGTCGATCCGTTCGCTCACGAGGACAGACTGTGCCGCCGGCCGCGACAGATACTGGCGAATGCCCGCCTGGTCGAAGTTGACCAGCGTCGTTTGTTCTGCATGCGCTGATTGGAGCAACAACTGGAGCACTCGCTCGATTTCGGAACTCACCGCATCATCGAGACCCGCCAGGCAGAGCAAGTCGCACTGATCGACCGGCAGACCGGCGCGCAGCACGTCGGCCAACGAAAAATGGACGACCGCCGCCGTCACGCGGCGATGCCGCCACACGGTCTCCGCGGCGGCGTGCACGGTCAACTCGCGCCGTCCGATGCGTTTGCTGTTGACACTCGCTAAATCCCGAGCCGCCAATCCAACGGTCATTCCCGCGGCCTGCAACTGATCCGCCAAACGCCGTGCCAATGCCCCATCGTTGACGACGCCGATGACCGGTATTCGGCCAGCCGTCGGTTGGGGAAACAGGCTCGCGACAATGCGCTCCGCGACCGGGCGCGGCGAATTCGAGATCGGGGCGAGATGCATCACGATCGACGGCTCGGCATTGACCTCCAGCACGCCCAGCGGTTGCGCGGCGGGCGGCCGCGAAACGTCCTCGCAGATGAGATCGACGCCGGCGATGTCGAGGCCGATGATCTCCGCGGCGGCGACGGCCATTTCAGCGATCTCCGGATGAACACCTTCGGTGACATCCGTTTGCGTCGCTCCCGTGGAGAGGTAGGCGTCGGGCCGCAACAGCACGGTGAAGCCCGACGGCGGAACCGACTGCAGGCTGTACCCTTGCCGGTACAGCATGCCAAGCACCGTCGCGCCAACAATCAACGGGTCGAGTTGGAACTCGTCGCCGAAACCGCGCCGCGGGTCGGCGTTGAATTCGTCGATGAGTTCAGCGATCGTGCGGCGCCCGTCGCCGATGACGCACGGCGGTTCCTTGCGGAGCGCGGCGACCAGTTCGCCGTTCACGACCAGGAGCCGGTGCCAATAGCCCGGCAAGTACGTTTCGACGAGCACATTGGCCGAGTAGCTCCGCGCGAACTCGTACGCGCCGCGGATTTCGGACGGGTCGGTCAATTCCACCGACACGCCCCGTCCGAAATCCGCGTCGCACGGTTTCACGACGACCACTCCGCCGATGTCGCCTGCCGCGCGGCAGGCGTCGTCAGCGTCCAGAACCAGTCGGCCGGCGGCGACTGGCAGGCCGGCTTTCTGCAGCAACTGCTTGGTGAGCAGCTTGTCGCGGGAAATCCATTCGGCGATGAAACTGGTGCGGTCGGTCGCCGCCATCCGCAGCCGATGTTGCGTTGCCCCCTGGCCAAGTTGAATCAGGCTTTCGCTATCCAGCCGGTACACGGGTATGTTTTGCCGCCGCGCGGCCGCCGCCAGCACACGCGTCGTGCCGCCGTAGGCATCGCGTTCCGCGACGCGGCGGACCTGGGCGATCTGGTCAACGGCATCAAATTCATTGTCTCGCGCCGCGGCCACGAGCAGACGGCATGCGGCTTCCAACGCCGCGCGGCCGATCGACTCGTGCTCGATCTCGAATGCCAGTTGCCAGACGTGGGGGAACGACGTCGGGCGGACGTCGCTGAAAGCGACGGCGCAATCGGCATGACGCTGCAGTACGAGCGCCAATTCAACAATCGCGTGAGCCGGGCTGGAGAATCGCCGGCGCTCCATGGCGGACGTGGAACGGGGCAGGCGCTGCACGCGGCGGAACACATTCTCGATTCGGTCGTCGGAAATCGGTTCGCAAACCAGTCTACATTCGAGCACGGAGACGGCGGCCCAAATGTTCGGCGCGGCGAGTGCGCGCACTTCGAGAAGCTGCAACATGACGATATCCCTAATCGCAACGCCTGATGCCGCAATCCGCGGCTGATGAGAGGCGCCGGCGGTAGGAAGAAACTTTTGTGCCGACGGCAGGGATGTTGCTTCAGAAGTCCAAGCATCAGCGGCGACACGAGATACGCCGGGATAGCTGCCACGTTGCCGGCGATCGGTGTGGCGGTTCGATGACAATTTGTCGTCGAATTGACGTCGCGCTGCACACCAGACGAAAGAGAGATTTCGTCGTCGCAAGCGGGTGAAGGGAATCGAACCCTCGCCTACAGCTTGGGAAGCTGTCGTTCTACCATTGAACTACACCCGCGCTGAACAACTACGTTAACCGGTCGGATCGTCGGCGGTCAAGCGGCGCTGCGAACTCGCCAGTGTGGATTGATGGCGAGGCGTCAATCGTTCGTCGCGGGACCGACAAACAGCCGGATTTCGATTTTTGTTTTGACGCCGCGCAGCGTCAGCGTGCGGTCGAGGCCGTCGTAGTCCACCTGCACGATGCGGTCGAACGTCAGGTTGTCGTTGCGAGCCAGCAGTTGGCCGTTGTCGGCGTCGACGACCTCCACCAGCAGCGTCTGCCGTGTTTGATCCTGCCGGTCGCGCACGCGGCTCAGCAGGACGAGGAACGGCAACCCGGGCGGATCGAGCCGCAACAGCGAACGGTTCGGGACCGTTCGTTTCCAGAGAATCCGGTTGGTTCGCCCGTCGATGGCATACAGGTCGTCGCGGATGTAAACCGACCGCAGCAGCGTGTCGTCGACTGCGGAGTTGTGATCGCCGCGCACCGCCGCGGCATGGACATTCCGTTGAAGGTTCACGAAGTACCGGTCGCCGTCCCGCAGGAACCCGAGTTGATTCATCCCTTCGAGTTCTTCGGCGAAGTTTACAGCGAGCGTGGGAGCGGATTGAAGCACGTCGTAACCGCGCAATTGGCCTTCGAAATTCAACCAAACCAGTTCCGTCGGGCCGACCGACCGAATGGCAAGGTTGCGCTCGCCGAGCGATTGATTCAGTTCGATGCGGTCTTCCAGCGGATCCCAGACGCGGGCGAACCACTGGCCGCGTTCCCGAGCCACACGCAGAATTTTCCGGCCGAACGCGCGCGGCGGCTGCGATTGGCTGAGGCTCAATCGTCCCTGCCGCAATCGTTTTCCCGTCAACGTCTCGAACAACGTGTAGTTGGCCGGATCGGCGCCGAAGACGATCAGACAGCGCTCGTCGCCGGCGATACCGCTTGAAGGGTCGGCGTGCAGTCCCCCCTTCGGTTCGAGATCGGACCGCTCCCACAGGATCGAGCCGTCGTCCGGGCGGCAGACGTAGAGACGGTTCTGCGATTGAAACGTGACGAACGACGGCCCGCCCGGACCAATGAGCGGGGCTGCGATCTGCCGCGCCAGTTCTGGAGGCCGCCGCCGCCACAGTGGGGACTCTTCCGCCATGCCGAGCAGCGAATAGCCGCGAAACTCGCCCGAGGCGGTCACCGGCAGGAAGTGCCCCTGCATGGCCGAACTGTTGAGCGAGGGCGTGTTGAACGCCGCCGGGAGCGGCCAGCGATGAATGACTTGCGACGTCCACTTGTCGACCACGCCCAGCGTCGATTCCTGTTCGCGTTTGGAGACCACGAGATCGGTCGCGGAGGGATCGTTCATCGTCAGTCGGCGCGCATATTCCAGTTCCTCGAAGGGGCTGGCCTCTCGATTTGCTGAGGACCGGCGCGCGGCGGCCTGCGGCGTCAGATCCGGCAGTTGCAACTCCCGGCCGGCGCGAATCGCAACCGACTCGATGCGTCCCTGGGGAATCACCATCCGCTGCCGCCATTGCCGGCCTTCGTCGCGTTCAGGCAAACTCGCGGCGAAATCCGCGGCCGTTTGTCCCGTGGGCAACGTCTCTGTCGCCCATTTCTGCGCGAGGTCATTCAGCAGGCGGGCTGAATCCCGCGGGAAACCGGCAGCAGTCCACAACGTTACCAGTCGGGTCGCAGCGGCTGCTGCCTGCCGCTCGTCGTCGCCGTGCAGATTCTGCAGCCACCAGATTTCCGCCGCGTGGCGATCGCCTGCCCGGCGGAGGCGATCGGCAAGTTGGTCCCGCAGCATCCCTATTTCGGGATCGTCGCGGCAGACTTCGAGCATGAATCGCCACGTGCCCAGGTCGGCGTTGGCGCGCACGCCGGAGGTGAGCCGTTGCAGCAGCGATCTGCGGAACGCCTGCACAAACTCGGGCGATTCCGGCTCGATCTCGGCCAACAGATGCCGGCAGCAGGCGGCGCTGGAATAACTCCATGCAGCTTCATCCGCCGACGGGAATGTCACATCGGCCGGTAATTGCGAGAGGTCTTCCAGCGCGGCTCGCAAGCGAGGCAGGTCTTTCTCCTCGATTGCAAAGCGGGCCTGCCGGGCGATGTACCGGCCGCGCTCCTCGGGCGTGGTGACGAGTTGTTTCAGCCGCGCCAGCAACGCGACGGATTCGTCGGCTTCCGTGTCCAGCCGATGATACAACAACTCGCGCAGCAGCCGCTGCAATTCGGCTTGCTGCGTCGAGGTGACTTCCGTCGATAGCGCGAATTCCAGCGATGTCTCGGCTTGGTCCAGATCGCCAGCGGCGAAACTGAGATCCACGGCCATCACGGCTTTGTCGCCCGCCTTGAGCCGATCGGCCTGGAGCGATTGCCGAATCCGTTTCGCCTGGGGAAACACCGTCAGGCCGTCTGTCCCTAACGATAGCACCTCTTCGCCGCACGTGACGAGATTCCCCAGCGACAGATTCGGACGCGGCGGTTGCCACGACAAAGGCCGGCCCGTCGCCACATCCAGCCAGGCCATGCGTCCCTGATCGAGCGGCAACAGCAATTCCGTTTCGAGAGCCAGGCCCGTTCCGACAATCGGCGGCAGCGTTTGCTTCCACACATCCGCGCCGTCCAAAAGTTTCACCGCCCGCACCGCCTGATCTTCCACAAGCAACACCAGGCCGTCCCTCACCGCGGCGATGGAGCAAGCCCGTTGCCGCGGAATGGTCCATTGCAACAGTCCGGTGTCGAGGTCGAGGCAATGCAGCGAAGACGAGTTCGCCGGCAGATGCAGCACCCGTTCGCGGTGAACGACGGTCGATGGGGCGAACCCCGGCCGGCCGCGCTCGATCACCATGCTGCGTTGACGGCCGGTGTTCTCCGGCGGTAAATCGGCGTCGTAATAAGACCACCGCAGTTGGCCCGTGACGCCGTCGACGGCGGCGAGCACGCCGGCATGCGTGGGGCAAACGATCAGGCCGGCGGCGGGAATCGGGACGCTGGCGACGAAGGCTCTCTCGCCGTCGCGAACCGCCGAGCGGTCGACCGCCGCCAACGGTTGCTCCCACAACGTTTCACCGGTTTCCGGATGCAGCGCGGTCAGCCGGATTTCCCGATCGACTTCTAGCATCGTCAAGAGCCGGCCCGCCTGCGGCAGCGGTGGGCCAAGAAAGTACTGCCCGCGCGTTGCCGCATCCTGCAATTTAGACGCTCGGCCGCGCGACCAGACGAGCTTCGGCGTCGAATTGGCCGTCGGCGGCAACTCGAGTGCCAACAACCGGTTCGATTCTTCCGCGTTGCGCGGCGAGAACGTCTCGGAGCGCTGTGATGCGCCGGGCGGAACGGCCAGAGAATCGATGGCGTACAAGCGCACGCCGTCAGAGGCAAGATAGCCGAGTTGCGTATTGCTGCTATACCACCACTTCAGGACTTCGGGCAGGAACACCGCGTCGAAGCCCGCATCGGCGGGACGATTCCGGGAAACCTCCTGCAAAAAACCGTCGGCCGAACTTTCACACGCGAATGTCCAGAGTTTATTTCCGTCGGACAGACTGTATCCGGAAACTCCCTCGTGCGTGCGGAGGATCGCCTGATTGCGGACCACCAGCGGCAAATTGGGAACGACCGGCGTCAGATTCTTCGATTGCAGGTCGCTGCGCCAGTGATCGAACGTCAATCCCAACGGCGATCGCTTGGACGGCGCATGCAGCGCCACCGTCCACTCGGGACAGAGCACGGGAATGGATTCCGCTGTGAGCGACGGCTCCGAATGTGCGAACGGAACGTGCAACCGTTCGTCGCTTGCAGAAGGAAGAGCAACTGGCGGCGCGGAACGCGGTCGATCGTTGGGATTCGTGGAATTGCGGCGCCGCTCCAGTTCCTCATGCAATTCGCCGGCCAGTTGAGCGTTTCCTCCGGCGTCGGCAACGAGTGCCGCGGCCGTGAGCCGACGCGCCGAAACGCCGCGTAAGTCGCCGCGGTTCGGCACCAATACGGACAACGCCAACTCGAGTTCGCCGCGATCCAGCCAGCGGCGCGCCAACCATTCGGCGGCGTCTTCCGCAGCCGCCGTCTGACCGAACCGACGGAGCAATTCCACGGCAGGTCGATCATCATCGCCTCGCTGAGCGTCCCGAAGCAGCTGCGCAGCCGTTTGCCCGTACGTCCGTTCGTATTGCTGTCGCCAGTCCGCGGGAAACGAGCGGAGTTTTTCTTCCGCCAGAAATTTCACGGAGGTCGGAGGTTTTCTGCCGGCAAAGACGAAGGTGTCGAACGGCTGATCCAGAATCCACTGAATGGTCTTCAGTGCCTCGGCCGTGCGGCCATGGGTCTGCAGCGAATTGACCGAGATGAGAGTTTCCCGCAGCCGACGATTGCGCGGGATCTGGCCCAGGAGAAGTTCTTGCCGGCGAATCGCCTCATCACTTTGTGCGAAACACGGGCGCGACGGAACCAGCGTCGTCAGACTGACCAGGCACGCGATCAGGATCGTGGAATGCAGCGTAGCCGAGGGCGCCCGCAACCGCCACAGATCGGACCGGATCATGGATCGCCTCCTCGCTGCCGACGCGGTCTCCGCGCGTCAGCCGTTTTCCCATGATAGCAGGAAGAACGAAAAGGAAGGCAAAAAAAGAGCCGGGTTGCTCTGAGAACAACCCGGCTCCTTTGTAAAATTCCGGCAATGACCTACTTTCGCGCTTGTGGGCACTATCATCGGCCGCGTGAGCTTAACTGTCGTGTTCGGAATGGGAACGAGTGTGACCTCACGCGTAAGGTCGCCGGAAAACAATCCGCGGCTGCGGTCAGGCAAACCGCGGATCGAATCAGCCTCGATTCAAACGCCGCGTCGTCCGGTGAACCGACACAACAACGACGAGTGAATCGAAATATAAATCGGCGGCAACATCAAATGCATCTCGGCCTTGCTTCTCATTCTGTTTGAAATGTCGCTAGGACCTTTCAAGCATTTCCAGAAGTTCGGCGAAGCGATAGTTTTGTCGTTCAGGCACGACACGACAAAACCGGTTTGCTTGCCAATCGTTGACAAGACAAGAATCAAAGTGGTCAAGCTTTTGTCCGTTAGTACCGGTCGACTGAGACGGTTGCCCGCCTTACATCGCCGGCCTATCAACCTGGTGGTCTACCAGGGGACTTCAAGACTT
>CAZDGB010000066.1:0-25533 GCA_964504645.1 uncultured Planctomycetaceae bacterium
GCAATCTCGCCGGCCGCATGCCCGATCAGTGCAAAGACGTCGATCAGCCGTGCTGGGGGCTGATCCAGGATTTGAAATCGCGCGGCCTGTTTGACGACACGCTCGTCATCTGGGGCGGCGAGTTCGGCCGGACGATCTATTCTCAGGGAGGCGTCTCGCGGGAAAACTACGGCCGCGACCATCATCCCCGCTGCTTCACGATGTGGATGGCCGGCGGCGGCGCGAAGGGGGGCACGATCTACGGCGAGACGGACGATTTCTCGTACAACATCGTCAAAGATCCGGTCCATATCCACAACTTCCACGCCACCGTGCTGCACCTGTTGGGCTTCGACAACGAACGCTTCGTCTACCGCTATCAAGGCCTCGATCAGAAATTGACTGGCGTGGAGCCGGCGAAGGTGATCAAGGAGTTGATCGCGTGATCTTGTAGGGGCCGCTGTGCGGACCGTCCATCAACGACGTCCATGACAACGCTCCGCACAGCGGACCCTACTTGCCAATCTGGAACCCCATGTCTCGCCTGACATCATTCAGCGAAATAACGGCGGATCCCAAAGGTTATCGGATTCGTTTACCTGGTCTGGCTGTCATCGGAGCGCGATATGACGAATTGCTTCGCCGCGCCGAGCGGTCGTGGGTTCAACCCGGGTCGGCGGAAGCGTGGCTCGATTTCTGTCGACGTCTCTCGCACCTCGTAAACCAGACGAACACGTGGGATGAGTGGAACTCCGTCAAGGCCGATCTCGACCGAGCGCATCCCACCAAGTTCACGGACATGACGCGCCGCGTGCCGGAAAAGCGGCCGACGCCAGTCGATGCGAATGACTTCGGCGAGAGGCTGCGCGCCGTGATGCAGTTTCGCGAGCAGACGGGAAGCACGGCCAGCAGCGAGGAAATTTGGGAGCAAATCCAGAAACAGCGGCAACACCCCGATTCCGCAGGGTTGCACGACTATCTCCGGCAGGCATTCGAGTGGGCCAAGTCGGCGGGATACGCGCGCGGTATGCCCCTGGAAGAATTCGAGCCCGGCTTCCAGCCGAAGAGCAGCCGATCAGCGGAAGATTCGGGGACATTTCGGTTGATGTGTGGCGAGGATGGGATGAGCTTGGCCGCGCTGCGCTGGCTGATTGATCATCAGCCCGATGTCGTGGAACTGTTGCGCCCCGCACTCGTGGTGGCTTTCGGGGACATGCGAGTGCTCGAGAGCCAGGATGAGATCTGGTTTCCCGAGGGTGACGCGGAGTTACTCGCTTTCGATCGGTTTTCGATCGATTCGATCGCGGTTCAACAGGATCGCATCGTCCTGAAATTTGAGGTACCGGGCGATTTCTTCAGCGACAATGAGTGCTTCGCCGTGATCCGGAACGAACAACTGCAAGGTTTCGGCACAGGGAGCGAGGTCTTTGCGATGGACTGAGCCGGTCCGCAGGCCTCCTCGCTGGCGCAGTCTTTTTTCCTCACCCGATTTGCGACGGCCGCTCGCCGAGGATGGCCCGCAATCTTCGCAGCGCGCGCAGATGCCGCATGCCGGCTGCGGCGGCGCTTAAACCGAGTGCTTCGGCCGTTTCGCTGTTGCCGAGCTGTTCAAAGTGCCGCATCAGTAGGATCTCGCGGTCTTCCTCGTCCATCTGGTCGAGCGCAGCAAGGAATCGGGCTTCAAGCTCCTTGCGGATGTTCGCTGCCGCGGGCGTGAGTTCATCGTCCTTCAGTTGGGCCGCGAGATCGAACGACGATTGATCGGCAAAGCCCGGCGCGGCGAGGGGTTGTTCGCGGTCGAGGCTCCGCCGCTGCGCGCCGCGGTGCAGGCGGTGCATGTCGATGATGCGGTCCTTCGCCAGGTGCCGCAGCCACAGATGGAACGGCATCTTCGGATCGCGGAAATAATCCTCAAGCCGTGTGTTCGCCTCCAGTAGCACGTCCTGCACGATGTCGCTGGCGTCGACACGGCGCGCCAAAGCCCGGTCCAACCGCAACTGGACGAGTTTCCGCAGCGATGCCCGATGCCGCTCCAGCAGGCGATTGATAGCGTCCGCGTCTCCCTGGCGGGCGGAGGCGAGGATGTCCTGCGTTTGGGAGTTGTCGGGCCACATGCGAAAACTCACAGATCGATTCCAAGGTCTTCGATCTTGCGGTACAAGCTCGATAAGCCCAGCTTCAATCGTTTGGCGGCTTCGCGCTTGTCGGGCCATTGGCGCAGGACGCGGCTGATATGCAGGCGCTCATAGTGCCGCAGCGCGGAGCGGAGGTCGTCGGTGTCGGGCAACGGCTGGCCGAGGCCGAGCAGGTCGACTGGCAAGTCCTTTGGCTCGATCTGCGACGTATTGCACATCATCACGGCTCGTTCGATGGCGTTATCGAGCTGCCGGACGTTACCCTTCCATTGAGCCGACATCAGCAGCCGGATCGTTTCGCTCGTCGCGCCGGTCACGCGCTGGCCCATTGCCCGGCCGTGTTTGGCGATGAAGAACTCGACCAGTTCCGGCAGATCGTCGAGGCGCTCCCGTAGCGGAGGCAACAGGATCTTCACGCCGTCGAGCCGATAGAACAGGTCTTCCTGCACCCGGCCTTCACCAACTTCGCGCAACAGGTCTTTCGTCGTGGCGGCGATGATGCGGGCCGAGTGCTTCTGCGGCTCGGTGCCCCCCAACGGGACGAACTCCTGCTGCTCAATGGCCCGCAACAGCTTTGCCTGCGTCGCCAGTGGGAGTTGGGCGAGCTCGTCGAGAAAGACGGTCCCTTGTCCCGCTTGTTGTAAGGCGCCGGCCGTGGCTCCTTCGCCCCGGTGGCCGCCGGCATGGCCGAAAATCTGGGCCTCGAGCGATTCCGGCGGCCGCGTGGCGCAATGGATCGTGAGAAATCGTTCGTTCTTGCCGGTTCCGGAATCGTGAATCATGCGGGCCAGGATTTCTTTGCCCGTCCCCGATTCTCCCACCAGCAGAACATTCGAGTTCGTGACCGCGACCTTGCGGGAAGCGTTCAGCACCGATTGCATCGCCCGGCTGGAGCCGATGATTTCGTCGCCGTGCGCGCCGCGGGCCAATTCGCGCCGCAGCACCTGATTCTCCAGGTAGAGTTCGCGGTATTGGAACAGCCGCCGCAGTTTGTTGGAGACGTCGTCGAAGATGACCGGTTTCACCAGGTAATCGAACGCCCCGGACTGGAACGCCTCGATGGCGTTCTCGACCGTCGCGTACGCCGTGATGATCAGGCCGGACAAACCGGGATTGAGCTGCTGCAATTTGCGGAGGCACGCGACGCCGTCGCCGTCGGGGAGGCGAACGTCGCAGATGGCGATCTGAAAATCGCGGTCTTTGACCAGTTGCAGCGCGGCGCCGACCGAACCGGCCTGCGCCGTGTCGTAGCCTTCGTCCTCCAGAAATTCACAGAGCGAATTCCGGATGATCTCCTCATCTTCGACAATCAGCACGGACCGATTAAGTTTCACGGCGAAGCCACTTCCAAAGCTGCGGGGGCGGGAACGGGTGCGGGCGCGGCCGGCAACACGTCCGGGTGGCCGCGGAACTGGTCGTCCGCCAGAATGATGGAAAACTGCGTGCCGGTCGCATCCGATTTCGTCAGTTCGATCCGCCCGTGCAGTTGCTGTTCGATGATGTTGCGGCACACGAATAGACCGAGCCCGGTGCCGGTGTCTTTTGTAGTGAAATAGGGCTGGAAGATGCGTTCCTGGTGTGTCGGCGCGATGCCGTGTCCTTCGTCGCTGACGAGGATGTGCAGCGCGCCGTCTTTGATCATCGTCTTGAGCTCGATCGTGCTGCCTTCTTCGGTTGCGTCGAGCGCGTTGAGGATGAGGTTCAGAATCACCTGCACGAGCTGATCGCGGACGACGCGGATCGGCGGGACGCCGGCAGCGTATGCCGTGACGATCCGCTTGCCTTTCATTCGCTTGTAATACTTGGCGATGTTGAGCGCCGCGTCGATGGCCGACTGCACGTCGCACAGGGTCGGCGCGTTGTTCGCCGGGCGGCTGAAATCGACGAGTTCCCGCAAAGTTCGCTGAATGCGGCGCAATTGATCGTCGACCATCATCAGCCGCTCGCGAGTCCGTTCATCGGCCTCGCGGCGATTGAGCAACTGCACGAGTGAGCTGATCGCCGCCAGTGGATTGCCGACTTCATGCGCAATGCCGGCGGCGAGCAAACCGAACGCCGCCTGCTTTTCCTGCTGGATGAGCATCGCCTGCGACTGTTGCAGTTCTTTCGTGCGGTCGTGAATGCGGAGTTCCAGGAACGCCTGTTGATCCTGGAGTTGGTGGTTCAATTCGGTCAATCGCCGGCTCGCCGATTTGAGCAGTTCGGATAGCGCTGTGCTGGCCCAGGTCATCCAGCCCAGCAGCACGACGGTGAGAAGCACCGTCGGCCAATCATCGCCGGTCTCACTCTTGTGGAACAACGAAACACTGACGTAGCTCGCCACGTGCAGTCCCAGCGTTGTCCACGTCACCGCGGGGCGATAGCGGATCGCGCAGACCAGCAGCGACAGGAAATAGTAAAAGCGAAAGGGACTGAGCGCACCGGTTTCGAAATAGCACAAGAGACCGATGAACACGGCTTCCATTAGCGACGTGAACAGCGGCCACTCGCTGAGAAAGACTTCCTGGCGGACGCTGCTGTAATAGGTGTCGAGCAGGGCGTACAGCGCGCCGAGGGCGAGAATTGAATTCAGGATCGCCGTACTGCCGCCGCCGGGCGAGAGATTGACCAGCGCATAGCCGACGCAAATGCCGAACCAGCGGATGCGCACCGTGATCGCCTGGGCGGCGAGCTCCCAGTGCAATGGATCGGCGGGTTCTGCGGAAATGCGCGGCAATCGAACGAGCGGCATATCAGACCATTATAGAGCGTTCAGGGACGTGTTCCAACTCTTTCCGTCTCTCGGAGTTGCGCGACGTCAGCGGCTTTTGTCGTTGCGAACTCGCCGGTGTACATGGAATGCCGAGCTCCGAATCCACGCTGGCGGGTTCGCAGAACGGAGGAAGCCCGGCATCCCAAAGCTGAAGCCCGGCCTGCGCGGATGCCGATAATTCCGATTACGGCCACTTGGCAGTGAAATCGGGTCGCAGTACGGTGAGAAGTCTTCGCGAAAATCACCCCGGACCTGAACTTCCGTGATCGACTTCCATGCGCGTGGTACTGGCGAGTTCTGAAGCCGTGCCGTTCTCTAAAACCGGAGGACTGGCCGACGTGGCCTCGGCATTGCCGAAAGCGTTGGCTCAAGCCGGTCACGAAGTGTCGCTGATCACGCCTCTCTATCCGCGCGTGGTGGCTCAACAAGCGAACGGCATTCCGGCGCTGAGCTTCCAGAGCGGCAATTTGGAAGTGGAGCTTGGCCCCAAACAGGTCTCGGGACAGATCTGGGAATCGACGCTGCCGGGCTCCGACGTCGCGGTCTATCTGATCGATCAGCCGCGGTATTTTGATCGCCCGGGGCTGTATCAGGACAGTCACGGCGCGTATTCCGACAATGCCGAGCGCTTTATTTTCTTCAGCCGCGCAGTCCTGGAAGTGGCTCGTCTGCAGAACCTTCGCCCGGAGATTCTGCACGTCAACGACTGGCAGACGGGACTGGTGCCCGCGCTGCTCGACATCGATTACCGCCACGTCCGCGGCTTCGAAGAGACGGCGACGGTCTTCACGGTTCACAATCTCGCGTTCCAGGGCCAGTTCTGGCATTGGGACATGCTGCTCACCGGGCTCGACTGGAAATACTTCAATTGGGAGCAGATGGAGTTCTTCGGGCAGTTGAACCTGCTCAAAACGGGGCTGGTCTTCGCTGACAAGCTCACCACCGTGAGTCCCACGTATGCGCGGGAGATTCAGACCTCTGAGGCCGGTTGCGGATTGGAAGGCGTTCTTTCCAAGCGGCGGCACGATCTGGTCGGCATTCTGAACGGCGTCGATACCGACCTGTGGGACCCGGCGACCGATCCCCATCTTGCCGCCAACTACACGTTCGAAACCACCGCGGACGGCAAGGCAAAATGCAAGGCAGCGCTGCAGCAGCGGCTTGGCTTGCCGCTGCGCTGCGATGTTCCGCTGTTCGGCAGCGTCTCGCGGATCACCGGGCAGAAAGGCTTTGATCTCATCGGGCGGTGTGCGGCTGACCTGATGACGCTCGATGCCCAGTTCGTGTTCATCGGCACCGGCGAGCCGGACTTTGAACTGATGCTGACGAACCTGGCGCAACGTTTTCCCGACAAAGTTGCCGCCGTAATCGGATTCGACGAGCCGCTATCGCACCAGGTAGAAGCGGGAGCCGACATCTACTTGATGCCGAGCCTGTTCGAACCCTGCGGGCTCAACCAGATGTACAGCCTGATTTACGGCACGGTGCCGATTGTCCGCGCCGTCGGCGGCCTGGCGGATTCGGTCGTCGATGTGTCTCCCGAAAATCTGGCGAACGGCACGGCGAACGGCTTCTCGTTCCGCGACTACGACGGCGAAGTCTTGTTCCGGCAAGTCGTGCGGGCCTTGGAGATGTTTCACGACAAACGAGTCTGGTCCGCACTGATGCGCAACGGCATGAGCCGGGACTGGTCCTGGCGACGCAGTGCAGAAGAATATCTGAACGTTTACCAGCAAGCGTTAAGCAAACGGAACGGGCCGCGCACATAGTCTACGAACGAATGCCTGCATGACGTCTTCATGCGTGGCTCTTGGGAAGATTTTTCTTTCACTCGATATACTCTGTCACACTTCCATGCCTCCCGTTCATCTCGCGATCTTCTGGCATCAGCATCAGCCGTTCTACCCGGACCAGGTCGGCGGCGAGAATCCCATGCCGTGGGTGCGGCTGCACGGCACCAAAGACTACTGGGGGATGGCGACGCACCTGAAAGAGGTGCCGGAATTTCGCTGCACGATCAACCTCGTGCCGAGTCTGCTTTTGCAGATTCAGATGTACGTGGACGGCGGCACCGATTCTCACCTCGACATTTCGCGGCGGCCCGCCGACGGACTAAGCGAGAGCGACGCGAAATGCCTGCTCGAACAGTTCTTCATGGCGAATCACGAATTCATGATTCGCCCCTATCCCCGGTACTTCGAACTCTTGCAGAAGCGTGGCGTGGGCGTCGACCCAGTCGAACGGGCCGTGCGGCGCTTCTCCGACCGCGATTTTCGCGACTTGCAGGTCTGGCACAACTTGACCTGGATGCACCCGCTGCTCTTCGAACGGGACCGCGATCTCAAAGCGTTCTTGCAGAAAGGCCAGAACTGGACGGAGGCGGAGAAGACCTGGCTGCTCAATAAGCAGCGGGAAATTTTGAGCGAGATTATTCCGCTGCATCGCGAGCTACTGCGCAGCGGCCAGGTCGAATTGACGACCACGCCGTTCTATCATCCGATTCTGCCACTCCTCTGGGATAAGCGCTCGGCCCGGCAGGCGATGCCGGGCTGCACGCTGCCGCGTCATCTCGAATCGTACAAAGACGATGCCGTTGTCCAACTACAGCGTGGCGTCGATTACTTCCGGGAGGTATTCGGACAGAAGCCCGTCGGCATGTGGCCCTCCGAAGGCTCCGTCTCGCAGGAGATCATCCCCGCTATTGCCGATTGCGGCGTCGAATGGATCGCCACTGACGAGGAAATTCTCGCCGCTTCGACCAACGGTCTTGTCTCGCGCGATCCGAACGGTTTCATCCGACATCCGCAATTGCTTTATCGCCCGTGGCGGCTGGAAGAGCAGGGGAAATCCCTGCAGATCGTCTTCCGCGATCACGCGCTGAGCGATCTCATCGGTTTTCAATACCAGCGCAGCGATCCCACGCACGCTGCGAATGATCTGCTCGGGAAAGTGGAGGCCATCGGTCGCGCCGTCGAGCCGCACAACGCCGGCCGTCCGGCGCTCGTGCCCATCATCCTCGACGGCGAAAACTGCTGGGAATACTACCCCGACGGCGGCGTGCAGTTCCTGCGGACGCTCTATCGCAACGCTGTGCAACGGCCCGGCATCCGATCAGTGCGGATTCAGGATCATCTCCGCGAATACGCTGCGACCGACCGCATCCAGCAGTTGTTCGCGGGCAGCTGGATCTCGCACAATTTCTGGATCTGGATCGGCCATTCGGAGGATCACACCGCATGGGACTTGTTGCACGCGACGCGCGAGTTCCTCAAGCAGGCACAGGCCTCCGGGCGTTTTCCGTCGGAAGTCCTCGCCAAAGCGTGGGGGGAAATACTCATCGCGGAAGGGAGCGACTGGTACTGGTGGTTCGGCGACGACCATTCGTCGGCGCAGGACGGCCTGTTCGACCAGTTGTTCCGCAAGCATCTGAAAAACGTCTACATTTTATTGAAGACTCCCTACCCGTCGCAGTTGGACCATCCGATCGGCCGTGGTGTGGTCAAGCCGATCCACACGCATCCCACGGGGTTTCTGCACGTCAAGATCGACGGACGCCGGACGTACTTCGAATGGATCAATGCCGGGTGTTATCGCAGCGGCAACGAACGCGGCACGATGACGCAGGTGACGCAGGGACTGATATGCGAAATACTCTTCGGCTTCGACGCGCAGCGGCTGCTGCTTCGCGTCGACACAGCGGAGCGAGCGACTAGCGATTTGAAACAAGCCGATGAACTGCGGATGTGCTTCGCGGAGCCGCGCGGCACGGAGGTTCGCTTGACCGGCTTACGGTCCGGGCATTACGCGGCGGAAGTGCTGCACGACTGCCAGGTCGTTTCGCACGCCGTGGAAGTGGCGGGCGGGCGAATCCTGGAGATCGGCATCCCGCTCGCCGCGCTCCGCTTGACCCCCGACCGGCGGATCGAGTTTCATCTGGAACTTCTCTCGGAGCAACAAAGCCTCGAACGCGCTCCGAAAGAAGGATTGATCTCGATGGAATCGCCGTCGCCAAATTTCGAGCAACGGATGTGGCAAGCGTAAAAGTTTTCCGGCTCGGACTCTCAACCTTTAACCTTGAACTCGCAACTCTTCCATGCCTGAGCTTCGCAAAGATCCGATTGTCGGCCGCTGGGTCGTGATGGCGCCGGACCGCGCACAACGGCCGATAGACATCCTGGACGAACCGCGAATCGTGCAGAGCGATTACGATCCGTTTGCGGAAGGGAACGAATCGGCGACGCCGCCGGAAATCATCGCTTATCGCAACGCGGGATCGGCTCCGAACGGGCCGGGCTGGCGGGTCCGCGTCGTGCCGAACAAGTTCCCCGCGCTGCAGGTGGAAGGCACCCTCGACAAGCGCGGCGACGGCATTTACGACATGATGAACGGCATCGGGGCGCACGAGGTCATCATCGAATGCCCGCAGGGCGAGACGAACATGTCCCGCCTGAGCGTGGAAAACATCCGCGAAGTCCTCTGGGTTTATCGCGACCGACTGGTCGACCTCAAGAAAGACCGACGGCTGGTGCATGCTCTCATCTTCAAGAACAAAGGAGTGCTCGCCGGAGCGTCGCTCGAACACAGCCACTCGCAACTGATGGCGACGCCCATCATTCCGATTTCCATCTGGGACGAGCTGACCGGCGCGCTCGAGTTCTACAATTACCGCGGCCGCTGCATCTACGACGACATGATCCAGCAAGAACTCGCGACCGGCACGCGGATTGTTCTCGATACGCCGAATTTCGTCGTTTTCTGCCCGTTCGCCAGCCGGTTCCCGTTCGAGACGTGGATTCTCCCCAAGCAGCATTCAAGCCATTACGAAAACATCCCCCGGCAAAGCGTGGAAGAACTCGGCGGAGTTCTCAAAACGGTGCTGCGGAAACTGGAACTGGCCCTCGACGATCCGCCGTACAACTACGTGCTGCATACGGCCCCGTTCGACATGGGCGAACTGCCGCATTACCTGTGGCACATCGAAATCTTCCCGCGTTTGACTCGCGTCGCCGGCTTTGAATGGGGTAGCGGGTTCTACATCAACCCGGTCATGCCGGAACAAGCCGCGATGTTCTTGCGAGACATCGAACAAGACGCGGTGTGAGATGGCAGGCCAGCGGCCGCGCCGCTCTGTTGCAATGAGGCTTCGCCTGCGAGACACTGCGGCTTCGCTGTGTTTTCATCGGACGCAGGAAATCCCGCATGCAAAACTGCGCTTGGCAAACAATATTTACGACTTGCCTCGTCGCAGTGGCGGGTTGCGAGGCACAAAAAGCGGCTGCACCGAAACCACAGGCGCCCCTGGAGGCGAAGTCGCGCAACCGTTCGAACCTCACGCCTGAGCAAAAGGAGTTGCTCGGGTTGGCCGCACTCCTCATCGAAGAGGAGCCGAAGCAAAAAACAAATGTTCCGGCCGACGGCCGGAATCTCGCCTTCAATCACCCTGATTTTGAAGCCTGGATCAAAGAGGTCGCGGAACTGCCGGCAGAACAGCAAGTCGAAGCCGTCTCGAAGAAGTTCATCGAATTGAATCCGGGGTTTGACGGCTCTCTCACCCCGACCATCGAGGGTGGGGTGGTCGTCGCGTTGAGATGCAGTGATAAGAAAGTCGTCGACCTGTCGCCCGCACGGGCCTTTCCCGGGCTGAAAACGCTGGATTGCAGTTCGACCTCCGTCTCGGACTTTTCGCCGCTGCGAGGCACTCCGGTAACGAAATTGGAATGCCTCTCCACCAACGTGTCGGATTTGACTCCGCTGCGGGATACGCAGTTGACGGAGCTGGAGTGCAGCTTCACGGACGTGTCCGATTTGTCGCCGGTGAAAGACTTGATTCTGACATTGCTGAATTGCGGAGACACCAAAGTCGTCGATTTGTCGCCGTTGACCGGAATGGAATTGACCTGGCTGAAAATATCCAGCACGCGAGTGTCCGATCTGACTCCCCTCCGGGGCATGCCCCTGCGGACGCTACACATGGATTTCACGAAAGTCACTGACCTAATTCCGCTGCGCGGTTTAGGCCTGACGGAACTGGGCTGCCGTGGAGTTCCAGTGCAGGACTTGTCGGCGCTGAAGGGCATGCCGCTGACGAACCTGGATTGTTCCGCATCGTTTATTTCCGATCTCTCGCCACTCCAAGGCATGCCGCTCACAAAACTGCACTGCGAATCGAGCCGAGTATCCGACCTGTCGCCGCTCAAGGATATGCCGCTGACAGATCTGCATATCGAACTCACCAAGGTCACCGACTTGTCGCCGCTGCAAGGCCTGACGACGTTGACCGAACTGCATTGCCATGCGACCGGCATTTCCGATCTCTCGCCTTTGACAGGGTTGCCGCTGACGGGCTTGGTGTGTGCGCAAACGCCCGTTTCCGATTTGTCACCGCTCAGGGGGATGCCATTGCAATCGCTGTATTGCAGCTTCACCAAGGTGTCCGATCTCTCGCCGCTAAAAGATATGCCCTTGCGAACGTTGGTCTGTCAGGATTCCAAGGTGACCGATCTTTCCCCGCTGCGAGAGATGATGCTGTGGAGCTTGAATTGCGACTTCCGACCGGAACGTGACGCGGAGATCTTACGCTCCATCAAGACATTGACGTGGATCAACAACAAGCCGGCCGACGAGTTCTGGAAGGACATCAATCCCCCGCAAGACGAAAAATGAGATTGTTGTCTTGCCGCGCGAGTGATTTTACCGGTCGCTGTGTATTCAGGGGCGCCGAGTATTCCGTACCTCGTCGAATCCCCTGGAATTCGCTGCAAGGCGGGGGTATGGTACGGAATCACCCTTTCGTCCTAGGAACGTTCGATGCCGACTCGCATCTCTGTGGAATGCACGCACTGCGGCGCCAAGCTGAATCTCCCGGACGAGACCAAGCTTGGCAAGAAGATCAAGTGCCCCAAATGCTCCGAGGTGTTCGTCGCGGCGAGCAGCGAGGACGACGAACTGGAGGACGAGGAAGAAGTGGAATTTCCTCGTAAGAAGCAAGCCGCGGCGCCGGCGGGCAAAAAGGGAGCCGCCGCCAAGGGCGGGAAAAAAGGAAAGAAAGGGAAATCGGGCGGCAACCTGGGCCTGATTATTGGCGGCGTCGTGGGCGTGATTGTGGTGCTCGGCGGACTCGTCGGCGTCCTGTTCGCCACTGGAGCCTTCAGCGGGAAGAAAGCCGATCCGAACCAGATCACGGTCTCGCCGCAAACTGGCCCAGGGGTGTTCGCGGGGCTGTTGAAGGAGCAAGGACCGACTCCCATTCCGCCGCGGACAACGGTCCCGGAAGCCGCCAAGTGGCTCCCGGCGAATTCGGAATTCATCGTGCACGTCCGCCCGGCTGAGATTCTCGGTTCGCCGCTGGTGAAAGGCTGGTTGAAATCGTTCCAACTCGAGGAACTGGTTAACGGAGCTTCGGCGGAGTTCGGGCTGTCGCCGGCCGATGTGGAGAGCGTGACGTTGGCTGTGGCCGAACTCGACAAGGTGCAGCAGCAGTTCCAGCAGGCGCAGATGGCAATGATGATGGGCGGCCAACCGCAACTCGCGACGCTGAATACGCCGGCAATTGGCGTCGTCCAGTTGAAGAAGCCGGTCACGTATGACGTGCTGACGAAGTTCCTCGGTCAAGTGTCCAACAAAGACCAGCCGCCGCAGTTGCAGAAGGTTCAGCACGCGGGAAAGGAATTTCTGGAAGCGACCGATTCGAAAACTTCGATGAAAAACGGGGCGTACCTGGTGAGCGAATCCCTCCTCCTGCTGGGGGATAGCGCCAATTTGAAGGCGGCGATCGACAAGGGGCCGAACCCAACGCCCGTCGTGAATTTCGGTTTCATCGACTGGACCGACCACGTCGCGCTGGCCTACGCCCCGCAGAAGCCGGAGACGCTCAAGCAGCAGTTTTCCGCCGGTTCGCTCGGCAATCCGATGGCGGCCATGGCACTAGCGCCGCTGGCGGAAGGAGCGAGTGGGTTCAGCTTCGGTCTGACAGTCAAAGGAGGCCTGGAAGCGGAAGTCGCCGTCGGCTGCGTTAACCCCGAGAAAACCGACCTGATCGCGAAATCGCTCACCGATCTGTCCAGTATGGGACAGGGGCAATACGGCAAAAGCAAGAGCGAGTTGCCCCCGTGGGCCTCAGCGTTGACCGACCAACTGGTGGCAAACCTGAAAGTCTCTGGGACCAATCGCGTGGTCCTCATGAGCACCAACATTCCGGACTCGGCACAAGAGCAGTTGGCGCAACTGCCCGGCATGATCATGGCGCAGTTTGCGATGAGCGCGATGCTGGGCGGCGGACTAGGTGCCACCCCGCCCAATGCTCCGGCTTTCCCGCCGTCCGACAGCGGTTCGCCCGGCGACAGCTCGAACCCGCCAATCGTTTCCAGCGAACCGTCCAGCGTAACGGCGACGTCTGCCGAGGGACTTCCCAAGCAGTTGGAGTTGAAGGGGTCGCTGTCAGATGGATTTCATCGGGCCGGCAAGAGCGATCGGCCGCTGGCTTTCTCTCTGGAATTGAATTACCAGGGCGAAGGATCGGATTGCAATGTCGCTGCCGTAGGAAAGTTGCAGCCAGGACAATTCACTGCCGGCGGAGGCGACTCGGGGATTCTGGAGCCAATTAACGACGACGAGGACCAGGAGCATTGGGAACTGATGTTCAACGGCGACGGGTTTGTGTCTTTCTCCAGCGGAGCTGGAAACTATCAGTTCGGGATTCCGCTGCTGGATGCGAAACCGCTGCGGGAGATCGAAGGGAAATTCAGTTACATCACCGGCAAACGCAGCAAGCTGATCCAGGTTAAAGATTTTCGTGCTCAGGCCGGGAAAGCGGCGAGCGACCCGGCACTCAAAGCGGCCGGCTTGGAGATGAACCTCGCCAAAGAAATGGACACTTTCGGCGAAACGGAAAAGCTCACGGTTTCCGTGAAGCCCGGTTTCCTCATCACGAAATTGCAGATCATCGATGAGAAGGGAGAGCCCAGCTTCGATGCCTTCACCGGCCTCAGCCAGAATAAGCAGATGCAGATCGTTCAACCCGGCGTCGGTTCCCTGGAACTCAAACCCGGTCTCGGCATCCAGTTCTACCTTTATTCCGACCTGAAGGAAGTCGAAGTTCCCTTCAAGTTCGAAAACATCCCACTACCGAAGAAGATGGAGGATGAGAGCAAGTGATGGAGGAAGATCTCCTCATTTCTCTTCAGTCGTTTCCATCTCTTCCTCGCCGTCCTCCGCCGGCATCTCGCCTTCCCCTTCGGCGGGCATCTCGCCTTCACCGTCGCCGGCAGGCATGCCTTCCGCGGGCTCCTCGCCGTCCTCGGGGGCGAATTCGGGGAGAATCGGCAGTCGGTCCGGGTACATGTGGAAGGTCGGAATGACGCGGCCTTTTTCCCGCAGGCAGACGACCAGGCCGCTGTCGGTCCCCATTACGATCCGGTCGGTCCGGTCGTTGTGGAACAGCTTCGAGAACTTCCGCATCGGCAGCGTGCCGGTGATGCTGCCCGTCGGACGCGACAGGATGAGCAGATTGCCGTCGTAGTCCGTGGCGTACACTCGCTTGCCGGACGCGGCGGCGAAGTTGACCCCTTGCGGCTGCCACCATTTCTGTTTGCCGTTGTGCGAATCGAGACAATAGAGCCCGCCGCGATCCGGAATGATGAAGATATCCTTGCCGATGGGATACGGCGCCTTGCGAATCGGCAGGCCCGACGTGAATTCCCACACGACCTTGCCGCTTTCTTTGTCGCGTCGAACCGTCTGTTCGACGAAGACTCCTTCGCCGGCGGCCTTAGGGCTTTTTTCCTGCGATTGCGGTCGGACGCGCAACGCGTAGAAACTGAAGTCCTCCGAGGCGACATACAATAGGTCATCGACGCGGGCGATCGGAGCGAGAATCGGCGCGTCGGTCTCGAACTGGAAAATCAGGTTGCGGCGGTCGGTCGACACGGCGTAGACGTTGCCATCCCGGCTCGCCATGCAGACGCGGGTATTGAAGATCAGCGGTGGCGAAGTGATTTCGCCCGCGGTCGCGTACCGCCACGCGATTGCCTGGAACGACCAGTCCGGCAGCCGATCTTCCTTGAACAGTTGATAGATTTTCCGCAAATCGAAGGCGTAGACGCTGCCGTCGAGCATGCCGAGGTAGACATGTTCATTGTCCGCCGCGGGGCTGGTCGACGGCTGCCCGGGCAACCGCAATTCCCACAACGTGCGGCCCTTGAGCTTATCGAGGGCGTAGAGGCGGGTGCCGACCACGACCAGCGCCAAATCTTCATTGGTGACGACGGGAAAACTCGGCGGATCGAACTGGCCGAGTTGCACGGCCCAGCGGCGTTGTCCGGTCTGACCGTCGAAGGCGGTGACGACGCCGCTCGACGACTGCACGAACACGCAGTCTTCGTCGCTGGTCAGATGGACCACTTTATCACGCGAGGGATTCATCACCCCTTGTCCCCACCAGGCGAGTTCCAACCCTTGTCGGGCCAGTTGCTGTCGCGTGGGAAGCGAGCGCTGCGTCGATTGGGTCTGGGCCGGCAGCGAACCGCAGAACTGCAGGACGAGCGCGACCGAAGCCAGACCGAGGGATGTTGCCCGCATGGGAATGTTCCTGGAAGCCTTCCGGCGATAAGTCTCGTTTTTCAGCACGATCGTTCGCGGACCGCGCCGCGAACAGACGACAAGCACACTACGAAATTTCGGGCGAATCCGTGGGAACGGCCGGCACGACTGTCGCCGGCGGCGAAGCTTGCCCAAACGTAATCATTTTAGCCAACCGACGAGAGTGGAAGCCAGAGGGCATCTTTGCACATTTTCGGGTAGACGCGGCGCGTTCGTGAACGGAAAATGGGCGTCGGGCGACGAACTCGCAAGTGCCGCGCCGCAATTGCTTCTTTTCGTTCGCACCGCGTAGAATTGACGTCGCCGCCGGAACGACGGAATCGACCGGCGGCGGTTTGGGAGCGCCAGGATGTCGTGGTTCGACCAGCGACGAAGTTTCTTCCGACCGGGCGGCGCCGCCTTGCTGGCGTGGTCGTTGCTTTGCGGCCCGGCGTCCGCCGATCTCATCAAGCTGAAATCGGGCGGCGAGCTGCGTGGCAAAATCCTCAAAAGCCGCACCAACCGCGACGTAGTCACGGTAGAAACGCTCACCGGCGCCACCATCACGGTCGCCCGCGGCGATCTGCAGTTTCTCACCATGCGGCCGCTCAACGTCGAGGACTACGAAACCCGCTTGCGAAAGATGCCCGATACCGTTGAGGCCCATTGGGAAATGGCCGACTGGTGCCGGCAGAAGGCGCTCATCAAACAGCGCGAGACGCATGTCAAGCGGGTGCTGCAACTCGATGCGGATCACGAAGGCGCTCATCTGGCGCTGGGCCATGTTCTGCAGAAGGACGGCTGGGTCAGCAAAGATGAGATGATGACCAGCCAGGGTTACGTGAAACACAAAGGCAAATACATCACGGCCCAGGAATTCGAGCTCATCGGCAAGACGGAAACCGAACGCCAGGAGGAAAAAGCCTGGTTTCACAAAGTCAAAATGTGGTCGGGCTGGGTGAATGGCGAATCGCTCGGCAAACCCGAGCGGCAGCGTGAAGGCTGGCTGGCGTTGGAGGCGATTCAGGATCCCAACGCCGCGCCCGCCGTGCTGCGGTTCCTGTCCGACAGTGAGAACCGGGATGTCCGTCTGCTGGGGGTGAAAGTTCTGTCGCACGTTGGCGGAAACAAACCGGTCACCGGGTTGGTGCAGATTTCCCTGAAGGACGTGGATGGCGAAGTCCGTTATCAGGCGCTGTATGGTCTGGAGAAGGACCAATACGATCGAGCGATGCCGCTGTATGTGAAGCAGTTGCATTCCGATTGGAACCCGATCGTCTGCCGGGCCGGACTCGCGCTAGGCGTTGTCGGCAACGAGAAGGCGATCCCGGCGCTGATCGACTCGCTCGTCACGTCGCACAATTACCAGGTCCGCGTGCCGGGCAGCAGCCAGCAGAATTATTCCTTCTCTACGGGCGGAGGCTTCGCCGGCGGATCATCCCTGCCGCCGAACGTTGAAATGGGCCTGCGCGCCGGCCAGTATCCCAACGGTGTAATCGTCCTCGACGGCACGCCGGGAACCGATCTCACCAAGACCCGCGTGATCACCGTCACCATCGACCATCAGAACGCCGAAGTGCTGCAATCGCTGCAGAAACTCACCGGCAAGAACTATGGCTACGACGAGCGCACCTGGCACCTCTGGTGGGCCGCTGAGAAAAATCAGGGCCTCAAAGGACCGGTAAAGAGTTGATTTGAGGCGAGCGTCGCGGCGCCAGCCCGACGTGTTTTCGCCGTTTGATCACGTCGGGCTGACGCCCCGACGCTCGCCTTCGGCCAGAAGGCTGTCAATCCGCCTTAGCGCTTCGAGCGCTCCGCACGAAATCGAAATCCCGCCATCCGGCGTCTCGGCTTCGTTCGGGTTGATGCGGATCAACGTCCCTCGGCTGTATTCGCATTCGTCGCGCACCGTTGGTACCGTGAGGCCCGCGCCGAGTTCGATCACCACGCGGCGGCAATCCGCGGTGGCAGCCTTCCATCGTTTGTAGCGTTGCTGTTGTTCCAGGCTGCGGGCTTCGTTCCATTGCCAGTCGCCGAACATCAGGATGTTCGGCCGCGCGATGTCGCCGCAATTCCGGCAACGCGGCAACTCGGAACGACAGCGGATCGTGGCCTCATCAATCTCCAGTTTCAGTTCGTCCGAGGGCCAGATGTGGTTTGTGCAATTCGCTGCACATTGCAACTGCCCGATCGAACCGTGGCATTCGAAAACCTGATTCGCCGTAAAACCGGCCCGCTGAAAATGGCCGTCGACATTGCTCGTGAAGACGAACGACGGTTGCGGCTTCCTCTCGCACCACTTGCGAAGAATCTGAAAGCCGGCGTGGGGTTCCGTCCGGCGATACAAATTCAACCGATGTCCGAAGAAGCCCCATGCCAGCTCGGGATCGGTGCGAAACCAATGCGGCGTCGACAACTGCGCGAACGATTTGCCGCGAAACGGCGGATACGCTTTCCAGAAGCCTTCGCGCCCGCGGAAATCGGGCAAACCGGAATCGACCCCCATCCCGGCCCCAGCGCCGATCAGCAGCGTCTCCGCGCGGGAGATGGCATCCGCCGCGTGGATGAGCGCAGAGTCGAGGAAGATGTCGGACATGGGATGCGGCTTTCCTGAACTCGAACATCACGCCGATGCCTCGACGCTCGCCTTTCGCCGTCACCGTGACGCAGCTCATTGACACTCGTTAATATGTCGTGGTTCGAGATATCGATCAAACCGCGAGGAGAATTGGTTCGATGAATTTCCGCAAGCTGATGTCTTTGATTTTCCTCCTGCCGCTCGCATTTCGCACGGCCGTCGCGGAGGAACCGCACGTCGTCGTCATCAGCGTCGACGGGTTGCCGGCGTATCTGCTCGACGATCCGAAGGCGTCGCTCCCCGCGATTCGCCGGTTGATGGCGTCCGGCGCCGTCGCGAAAAAAGGGATGCGCGTCTCGAATCCTTCTGTCACCTGGCCGAATCATACGACGCTGATGTCCGGCGTGCATCCGAGCATTCACGGGGTGTTGTTCAACGGCAGCCTCAAGCGCGACGGCCTCGGCCTGCCGGTGCGGATTGAACCAAAGCAGACGCAGAGCGATCTCGTCCGCGTGCCGCTGCTGTTCGATGTCCTCAAGGCCGGCGGACTGTCCAGCGCGGCGATCAACTGGCCGTGTACGCGCGGTTCGGAGTGCATCGACGACAATTTCCCCGACGTGCCGGAATCGGTTCTCCACTCCACGCCGCGCTTGATGGACGAACTGAAGTCCCGCGGCACGCTCGACGCCGAGAATTTCATGAAGCTCAGTCCGGTGGCCCGTGATGAAGTCTGGACGGAGGCGGCGTGCCTCGTCATTCGCGAGCGCAAGCCGCGGTTTCTTGCGTTGCATCTGTTGAACGTCGACGCCGTGCATCACATGTACGGGCCGCAGACGTTCGCGGGCTATTCGGCCATCGCCGCGGCCGATTCGATGGTGGCCCGCGTGCTGCGGAGCGTCGACGATGCCGGACTGAAAGACCAGACGACGGTGTTCATTGTCGCGGACCACGGCTTCACGCCGATTCCAAAGACGATTTCGCCGAATGTCGCGCTGCGGAAGGCCGGCCTGTTGACCGTCGAGAACGGCAAAGTCGCCACGGCCCGGGCGCACGTATTCCCGGAAGGGGGCATCGGCATGCTGTACCTCACGGTGCCCGACACGAAGCCGCAGGACCGCGAAGCGGTGATCAAGCTCTTCCGCGATCTGGAAGGGATCGAAGAAATTCTCGAACCGGAACAGTACGCCGAGCATCATTTGCCGCTGCCCGACGATCACGAGGGGATGGCCGATCTGGTGCTCGTCGCCAAGGACGGATTTGGCTTCGACGGTCAGGCGACGAGCGAAGAACCCGTCAATCCCAGCAAAGGAACGCCGGGTACGCACGGATTTCTGTCGCGGTTCGACAAAATGAACGCCACGTTCGTCGCCTCCGGCCCGATGATTCAGCGCGGTGCGAAGCTCGAAGAAATCAGCAACACCGACGTCGCCCCGACGATCGCCCGCATTCTCGGCGTCAAACTGGAGCAGACCTCCGGCCGCGTCCTCGACGAGATTCTGGCGAAGTAATCGATTTCAAAGCCGCGGTTGGCAACCGCGGTCTTCGTCTTTCTCCGATGCGAAAACCCGCGGTTGCCAACCGCGGCTTTGCGGAGTCCACCATGTTTCGCTGTGCTGTGTGGCTGATGGCGGCGGTTTGTTTCGGGGCCTGCGCCATCGCCATCGCCATCGCCGCCGACAAGCCGAAGCCGGAAGGCGAAGACTTCTTCTTCATCGCGCCGGGTTTCCAGCACGATGGGCAGCCGAAATTCCTCCGAGCCGGAAGCGTCAGCGACGGTTCCCTCAAGATCACCGTTCTCGACCAAGCGACCGGCAATCCGACGCCGTGCCGCATCGCGGTCGTAGGGCCGGACGGGCATTTCTACCAGCCGGAAAAGAACCGTCTGTCACCCTACGCGATGACCGGCAAGTGGCCCAACAAAGGCGACTGGGGCAACCGCGCCGAGAAAGCGCCGTGGCGCTACCTGGGCCGGTATTTCTATTCCACGGGACAAGAGATCGTTGGTGTCCCCGCCGGGAACGTGCGCATCGAAGTCGCGAAAGGCTGGGAATACGCGCCGATCCGCAAAACGGTCGCCGTGAAGGCCGGCGAAGCGCAAACGATGGAGATCACGATCGAACGCACCGTGCCGATGTCCGAGCATGGCTACTACAACGGCGACATCCATCTCCATTTCCCCCGCGCCAGCCGGCAGGACGACGATCTCATCTACGACCTGCTCGACGCGGAAGACATCCAGTATGGCTTCCCGCTTGCCTACAACGAACCCGCCGGTCCCTACGACGGCGTCATGACCGACATGGATTCGCCCCAGTATCGCGGGTTCGGCAAGCCGTCGCTCAAGTCGCGCGGGTTGATCAGCATCCTCTCGGGCCAGGAATATCGCAGCATCCACTACGGCCACATCATGTACTATCTGCACGACCGAATCGTGCATGAAGGCCAGAAGTTTCACATCGACGACGGCGTCCCGTTCGGCCCGACCTCCGCCGACGTGATGACCGACGGCGGCCTCGCCATCATGGCCCACGGCGGCTACTCGAAAGAAATCTATGCCGACGCCGCGCTCGGCACGCTCAACGGCGTGGAACTCCTGCAATTCGGCATCTACCGCGAGATCGGGCTGACCGGCTGGTATCACATCCTCAACACTGGCTACCGCTTCCCCGCATTCGGCGCGAGCGATTTTCCCGCGTGCCGGTTTCTGGGCGATTGCCGCACGTATGTCTGGAGCCCAAAGCTCGCTGTCGGCGATGGTGGGGCATTGTCGCGCCCGACTGTTGACGAATGGCTAAAAGCCGCTGCGAAGGGTCACTCATTCATCTCGACCGGGCCGATGTTGTTGTTGAATGTCGACTTCAAACGGCCCGGTGAGACGCTTTCCGTTGATCAGCCTCAAGACGTGTCTGTGACATTCCACGTGCGCTGCGAAGTCACGCCTGTGCAACATGTGGATCTGATCGTTAACGGAAAAGTAGTACATCAGGAAGAGATCCCGAAAGATCAACAGCAGGGTCTGTGGTTTGAACGGAGGCAGAAGCTGAAGATTACTGAATCGAGTTGGATTGCCGCCCGCGCTTACTCCACCACCCCCGGCGGACAACCCGATTCCGAAGCTCACACCAACCCCGTTTACGTCATCGTCGATAACAAGCGGCCCTATCAGCAGGAGTCGCTCGACGCGTGGGTGAAGAAGATCGACGGCCAGATCGAACTCCACACCAAGCGCGACTTCAAAGAAAAAGCCGCCGTGCTGGAGTACTTCCAAAAGGCAAAAAATGTGCTGGCGAAGATTCGCGCACAGAACGGGTTCGCCGCCGATGTCGAGCCGCAATCGCTGATCGGCGACGCGGACGAAAAGAAGTCCGACGTGGGCCGGTTGGATATCACGGAGGAAGAACTCAAAGAGTATCTCAAGCCGATCCCGCCGACGCCGCCGGCGGAAGCCGTGAAGCAGTTCGAGGTCGTCGACGGTTTCGAGATGCAGCTCGTTGCCGCCGAACCGCTGGTCGCCAGTCCCATCGCCGCGGCGTTCGACGAAGACGGCAACTTGTACGTCTGCGAGATGCGGGACTATCCCTTCAAGCCGGCGGACGGCAAAGATCCGATCGGCACCGTCCGCTTGCTCCGCGACACCGACGGCGACGGCAAGTTCGATCAGGCGACCGTCTTCGCCGACAAACTGTTGTGGGCCGCGGGGGTCGTGCCGTGGCAGGGGGGCGTGTTCGTCGCCGCGTGCCCGGACATCTGGTACTTCAAGGACACCGACGGCGACGGCGTCGCGGACGTGAAACAAAAAATCTACACCGGCTTCGGCACCGGCAACCAGCAGGGAATGGTCAACAACCTGCAATACGGCCTTGATCATTGGATCTACGGTTCCACTGGTCCGAACGGTGGCATGATCACCAAGCCCGACGATCCCGATTTCAAACCCGTGCCGATCCAGGGCCGCGATTTTCGCTTCCATCCAGTGACGGGCGCGTTCGAAGCGATCACCGGTACCGTGCAGTTCGGCAACACGTTCGACGACTGGGGGAACCGCTTCACGTGCAGCGAATCGCAGCCGCTCGAGCACATCGTCCTGCCGGACCATTACCTGGCCCGCAATCCGTTCCTCGCCGCGCCGAACGGCATCCACAACATCGCCCCCGGCCCGGTGCCGATCTTCCGCATCAGCCCCATTGAACGCTGGCGGGAAATCCGCACGTTGCGGCGGATCAGCAAGAACGAACGGCCCGCGACCGCTCCCGGCGCAAGTCACCACGTCGTCGACGCCGCCGCTGGCGTGACGATCTACCGCGGCGGCGCGTATCCACCAGAATGGTACGGCCAGGCATTCGCCGGCGACGGCCAGAACAACCTCATCCACCGCCGAAAGTTGATTCCCAAAGGCCTGACTTTTGATTCCGAGCGCATCGACCAGAACACCGAAGTTGTCCGTTCGCCCGACATCTGGTTCCGGCCCGTGAACTTCGTGAACGCCCCCGACGGCACGCTGTACGTTCTCGACATGAGCCGCGAGTATCTGGAGTCGATCCACATTCCGCTCGACGTGGCAAAGCACCTCGACCTGAAAAGCGGCCGCGACAACGGCCGGATTTATCGGTTGGCGCCGAAGGGTTTTCGTTCGCCGAAGCCGCCGTATCTGAGCCAAGCGACGACCGCGGAATTGGTCGCCGCGTTGGAAAGTTCGCACGGCTGGTATCGCGATACGGCACATCGGTTGTTGTTTGAACGGCAGGATGCGGCGGCGATTCCACAACTCCAGCAGTTGGCACGCAGCGCTGCGAACCCGCAAGCGAGATTGCACGCCCTGTGGACGCTTGCAGGTTCGCCGGCGTTGAATGCGAAAACGCTGCTCAGCGCACTCAGCGACGCGCATCCCGGCGTTCGCGAAAACGCGGTCCGTTTATCGGAACCATTTCTCAATTCGTCGCCGGAAATCTTGCAGCGCGTCGCCGAACTGGCGGATGACGAATCGCCGCGGATTCGTTTCCAGGCGGCGTTCTCTCTCGGCGAAGCGAACGGCCCCGTCGCCGCGAAAGCCTTGTCGGAACTCGCCCGTCGAACCGACAACGATGCGTGGATGCAGGCGGCGATTCTAAGTTCGATCAAGAACGTGGCGGCGGATTTATTCGAAGATCTGTTGCTCGACAATGACAAGGCACGTCCAAAGCAAGAATTCGCCGCCACCGCCAGCGGCTCGGCACTGCTAGGACAACTGGCCTTGCTCATTGGTGTGCGCCATCTGCCGTTCGAACTACAACGGACCGTTAGCGTGATCAGGAACAGTTCCATTGCCGAGATGCCGTCTGCCTCCAATTCGCTCCTCTTGCAGTTGGGACGCGGGCTGAAGCGGGCCCGGTTGCGCATTTCTCCGAGCGATTTCCCTGGCCCTTCTGCGGCGTGGCTCTCCGAAGTCTTGCTTGAGGCATCAAACACGGCTGCGAACTCTCAAGCGGACTCGGGACGTCGATCCGCAGCGATCGAATTGATCAGTTGTTACTCGGCCAGGTTGTCTCGCGCGAAATTGCTCGATCTGCTGACGACGGAATCACCGGACCTGGTTCAAATCGCCGTGATGCGGGCGCTCAGTGATGACTCTCTTCCAACACTCGGCGAAAGATTGTTGAAACTTTGGGCTGGTTTTGCGCCGGATGTGAAACGCAGCGCCTTGGAAATAATGCTGTCCCACGAGGGTTATACGCTGGCTTGGTTGAACGCCGCCATCGAAGGAACCGTCTCCGCCGCAGAAGCCGATTCCCTGCAGCGCGACATGCTTCAGCAACACAAAAATCCGAAGATCAAATCGCTTGCAGAGAAGGCGTTTCAAAATCTGGCCTCGACATCACGCCAGGCTGTCATCGCCGAGTACCAGCCCGTGCTTTCGATGCAAGGCCGCATTGAGAACGGCGCGAAGGTCTTCGAGAAGAACTGTGCGACGTGCCACCAAGTCGGCGGCAAGGGGGTGAACATCGGGCCGAACCTGGCCTCGAATGCGGCCCAGAACGCGTCGGCCTTGCTGGCGAACATCCTCGATCCGAATCAGTACGTCTTGCCGAGCTACGTGCAGTACCTGGCCGTCGATACCAACGGCGTCACGCACACGGGCCTGTTGGCGTCGCAGACGTCGACGAGCCTCACGCTGAAGAAAGAGAAAGGCGAGACCGTCACGCTGCTCAAAAGCGAGATCGAGGAGTTGACGTCGAGCCGGAAGTCGATGATGCCGGAAGGGCTGGAGCGGGCCGTCTCGAAAGAAGAGATGGCCGACTTGATCGCGTTCTTGCAGGAGATGACGAAGAAGTCGCCGGGCGACCCGAATTCGGAACGCGATCGAGGAACCGTCGCGGGGACGTTGATCGAAGACGAACAATAATCGCTTGCGCTTAACAGGCCGCGAAGCGCAAGTGATGTTTACGCCGCTTTGCGCCGCCGGCGCCGCGAGTAGTACGTCACGGTCGTGCCTGCGCTGCTGGGCACCGACCCGTCGGCCGCTTCGACGATGTAGCTGTTCGACAGAATCCGGTAGAACAACAGCAGCACGAACGCCCCCGCGGTGCCGGCGATGAACCCCGGACCGCTGATCGGCGTGATGCGGTAGCTGGTGTCGAACAAGAGCAAGACGCCGCACCCGATGAGGCTGCCGGCGATTCCCATCAGCATCGTGGCGATCGCGCCGCCGGGATCGCGGCCGGGCATGATGGCCTTGGCGGTCAGGCCGACAAGCGTCCCAAAGCCAACCCACACCAGGAGTTCGTGAGCGGCCTGCTGAGCGACCACCATCAGATTGGAATCGGCCATCCGTGACCCTTCCGTATGCGCACGCCTAGCCGGCCGGAATGGGGCCGGTGATATGGGAAGTATCGGAAAGGCGACCACGGGCACTTCAGTGCGATTTTTTGGGGGTGGTGGTAGTCGGATGTAGATTGAAAGGACAGGAAATCCGAAACGCCTTTCCCACCAACAACCTACCATCCCCAACCCGCACCGTCGCACGACTGACGTTCTGGCTTCCCGGCGATATAATTCCGCTTCAGACCTGAATCGAGCACCACGGAGCATTCACATGGCTTTGGCAACGGCGGCCCCCGGAAAGACGCGCATCGGCTGGATCGGCACCGGCGTGATGGGGGCCCACATGGTCGGGCATCTCATGAAGGCCGGTTACGCCGCGACCGTTTATAACCGGTCCAAATCCAAGGCCGAGCCGCTCGTCAAAGAGGGCGCCGCCTGGGCCGACACCCCGAAAGCCCTCGCCGAAAAGTCCGATGTCATCTTCTCCATCGTTGGCTTCCCGGCCGACGTCCGCGAAGTCCTCCTCGGCTCGAACGGAGCGCTGGCGAGTTCGCAGCCCGGAACCACCCTCGTCGATATGACGACCAGCGAACCGCCGCTGGCCCGCGAAATCTACGACGCCGCCAAGGCGAAAGGCGTTCACAGCGTCGACGCCCCGGTCTCCGGCGGCGACATCGGCGCGAAGAACGCCGCGCTGTCGATCATGATCGGCGGCG
>CAZDGB010000067.1:0-797 GCA_964504645.1 uncultured Planctomycetaceae bacterium
TGATGCGCACGCGGCCCGAGCCTTGAATTTGCAAAAAGAACAGATCGATCGCGAACTCCTCGTTCAATTCCCGACGACCGCAGTCTTCCGGCATTCGCTGTTACCACTTCAGCGCCGCAACGGCAGCGTGGTCGTGGCGACGAGCGATCCGTTCAATCTCGAAGCGCTCGAAGAACTCTCCGCCGTCAGCGGTTTTCATCTCGAGCCGGTATTGGCATGCAAGGTCGATGTTATCGAGATGATCAAGGATCATCTCGGTCTCGGCGGCGACACGCTCAACGAACTCGTCGCCCAGCGGACCGCCGACGGGATTGAACTCCTCACCGACGCGATGGGGAATGAAGCCGACATCGAACAGATGGCGGAAGCGGCGTCGGTCATCCGGCTCGTGAACGAGTTGCTCATCGAAGCCGCCGAACAGGGAGCGAGCGACGTTCACGTCGAGCCGCAGGAAAAAGGCCTGACGATCCGTTACCGCGTGGACGGCGTGCTGCGCGTGCAACCGGTCCCCGAATCGATTTCGCACTTCTTCGCCGCGATCGTCACGCGGTTGAAGATCATGTCGAAGCTCAACATCGCCGAGAAGCGGATCCCGCAGGACGGCCGCATCAAAATGAAGGTCGCGGGGCGCGAGATCGACGTCCGCGTGTCGATCATCCCGATGAATCACGGCGAAGGGGTCGTGCTCCGCTTGCTCGACAAGGGGAAGATGGTCTTCAATCTGAAGAACGTCGGCATGCCCCCCGAAATGGCGAAGACGTTCCTGGCCGTCGGAAACTCGAGCGAAGGACTTTCCT